>NZ_LFRG01000040.1:0-35639 GCF_001573875.1 Clostridium sp. ATCC 25772 | reverse complement strand
TATACACTTACCACTACTAGGTCGTGTTAGGGACTTTCACCCTTAAGATTACGCCCATGCTGGGCGCACATAAAAAAATGTCTATTCATATGAATAGACATTTTAGGGTAGTTTGAGAAAATTGGAAATCATTAAATCATTTCATATAGGCATATAAACTATCTCCAACTTTAAAAGTTATAATTTATATGCCTAATGTAATTAAGATGGGTAATTATATTATTACCTTTTTATTTTTTTATATTCACGAATTTTAAGAAAATAATTTTATTAAATTCGTGCTACTCCACATTCTCTTGCTATTCTTTTTACTTCTTTTGAAACTGAATCTGAAACTCTTTTATCTAAAGCTTTTGGTATTATATAAGTTTCACTTAACTCTTCTTCTTTTATTAGTCCTGCTATTCCTCTAGCTGCAGCAAGTTTCATTTCTTCTGTTATTTCTGTTGCTCTAACTTCTAATGCCCCTTTAAATATTCCTGGGAATACTAAAACATTATTTATTTGGTTGTCAAAATCTGAACGTCCTGTTGCTACAATCCTTGCACCAGCTTCTTTAGCTAAATCTGGCATTATTTCTGGCACTGGATTTGCCATAGCAAATACTATAGAATCTTTATTCATTGAACTTACCATTTCTTTTGTTAATATTCCTGGTGCTGAAACTCCTATAAATATATCTGCACCTTTTATTACATCTTTAAGCTCACCCTCTGCCATTTCTCTATTAGTAACTTTTGCTATTGCTTTTTGAGCATCATTTATAAAATCTTGATTTTCTGTTATTGCTCCATGTCTATCACACATAATTATGTTTTTAGCTCCAGCATTTAAAAGCAACTTACAAATAGCTATACCTGCTGAACCTGCACCATTTATTATTATTTTAACATCTTCTAACTCTTTGTTTACAACTTTTAATGCATTGTATATTCCTGATAGAACTACTACTGCTGTTCCGTGTTGGTCATCATGGAATACTGGTATATCTAATTCCTCTTTTAATCTTTTTTCTATATAAAAACACTCAGGCGCTTTTATGTCTTCTAAATTTATACCTCCAAAAACTGGTGATAATAGTTTTACAGTTTTTATAATTTCTTCTGGGTCTTCAGTATCTAAACATATCGGAAATGCATCTATACCTCCAAATTCTTTAAAAAGTAAAGCCTTTCCTTCCATTACTGGTATAGAAGCTTCTGCCCCTATATTTCCAAGTCCTAAAACGGCAGTACCATTTGAAACTATTGCTACTGTGTTCCCTTTAATTGTATAGTCATAAACTGCTTCTTTATTTTTTGCGATTTGAACACAAGGCTCTGCAACACCTGGAGTATAAGCTAAAGATAAATCTTTGCTACATTCAACTTTCATCTTACCAACTACTTCTAATTTTCCTCTTTTTTCTTTGTGTATTTTTAAAGCTTCTTCTGCTATAGACATTTTTAAAACACCCCTTATGATATATTAAGTAAAACAAGCTAACTTTTTAAAGCATACGTCAACTTGAAATATTTATAAGCTTGTCATCAAATTTCTAAGAATCAAAATCTTCCAGATGTGATTTAAGGGTTGATTTTAGATTCCTATCTTATAGGTTAAAAAAAATTTATTATCTATATAAATTATAACTTATGCTAGTTACTTTTTCCATTGTAATATTCGCAATATTGAATAATTGGACAGGTTTCACACTTTGGTTTTCTAGCATTGCATATTTTCCTTCCATGCCATATTAAGTAGTGATGAGCATCACTCCACATATCTTTAGGGATGTTTTTCATTAATTTTTCTTCAACTTCTTCTACATTTTTTCCTTTTGCTATACCTATTCTATTTGAAAGCCTAAATACATGAGTATCTACTGCTATAGCTGGCTTTCCATATGCATTGGACATAACTACATTTGCTGTTTTTCTTCCTACTCCAGGTAATTTTATAAGTTCTTCCATTTCACTTGGTACTTTTCCATCATATTTTTCTAGAAGCATTTTGCAACAACCAATTATATTTTTGCTTTTATTTCTATAAAATCCACAACTTCTAATTTTTTCACCTAGTTCTTCTTCTGTAAGCTCTAATATTGCCTCTGGCGTATTGTAGTCTTTATACAATTCTTTAGTAACTATGTTTACCCTTTCATCAGTACATTGAGCAGATAATATAGTAGATATTAATAATTCAAAGGGGCTATTAAAAGTTAATCCACAAGTAACACCAGCATAAACCTCACTTAATATTTTTAAAACTTCGTCTCTAGTTTTTTTATTCATAATTTTAATCCTTTCATTAATATATAATTTTAAGATTATAAAGGTAATCAATAATTTTTATTTGTTAATATGTATTATAACATATTTGTGATAATTTAGTTTGCTATGTAAATCAATTATTGATCACTATTTTTATTAGTTTTATCTCTTAAAGGAAAAATTAATCTTATTAAATATTTAATTTAAATAAAGTACAAAACTTAATTAAGCAATTATACAAAATTTTTATGCCATCACAAGAGGGACTTCTCTAGTTAAGAGTTAATAGTTAATAATTAATAGTTATGGTTATTACTACTCACTTCGTTCCTAGTAATACTAAACGTACTTTTTAAATTAGTTTTATCTAAAGATTTAAACAAGCAACGCCTCTAAGCATTGGCTCCATAACAAATGGGACAGGCACGGTAAATTTATTTTCTTCGCTAACATCTGATGCTCTCCTAGTTTTATATTTTTCAACTAATAAATCAAAGCCAGTCCCGAACAACTACGCTACATAGTAGCTACCTGGGGACTGGCTAACCTTTTTTTATTTATGATAATTAAATCCAAAGAGCTGATTTTTATTTTTATATAGATAAACCATTCGTGCCTGTCCCATTTGTTACGGTTGTACATTTTGAATATAGTTTTAGTTTGTTTTGTCTCTAAAACTCAATTTTTACTCCCTTAAGTTGAAAGAAACTGGAATCCAGTTTCATCCATCATTGTCAATTGTCCTTTGTGAATTGTCAATTTTTAAACCTCTACCTCAACTAAGCAAGCAATCACTCAAAGTTCTGCCTCCATCACAAGAGGGACAGACGCGTAATTGGCTACTTTGCTATACTTTGGGATATATGCTTTTATTAATTTTAATTTTTCTCCAATAGCAATCGAAGTCGGTCCCCATTATTCAGTTTTAGTAACACACCTAATCAAGCAATGCCTCTAAGCATTGGCTCCATCACAAATGGGACTTTCCCAGTTAAAAGTTAACAGTGAATAGTTAACAGTTGTGGTTATTACTACTCACTTTGTTCCTAGTAATGCTAAACGTACTTTTAATCTTAGTTATGCTAACAAAATCTAAATAAGTAATAAATTACGGTCTTAGCTCCATAACAAATGGGACAGGCACGGTAAATTTATTTTCTTCGCTAACATCTGATGCTCTCCTAGTTTTATATTTTTCAACTAATAAATCAAAGCCAGTCCCGAACAACTACGCTACATAGTAGCTACCTGGGGACTGGCTAACCTTTTTTTATTTATGGTAATTAAATCCAAAGAGCTGATTTTTATTTTTATATAGATAAACCATTCATGCCTGTCCCATTTGTTACGGTTGTACATTTTGAATATAGTTTTAGTTTGTTTTGTCTCTAAAACTCAATTTTTACTCCCTTAAGTTGAAAGAAACTGGAATCCAGTTTCATCCATCATTGTCAATTGTCCTTTGTCCATTGTCAATTTTCTAAAACTCTCTACCTAAACTAAACAATCAATATCCCTAAGTTATACTTCCATAACAAGCGGGACAGGTTCATTTATTTCTATTTTCTTCGTTTAAACTGTAGATTCCACAATTGCTGTATTTCCATAATAAGTTAAGTAAAGAACCAGTACCCCTATTTGGGTTTTAGTGAAATTTTCAAACAAGCAATTACCCCTAGTGTTGGCTCCATCACAAGAGGGACTTTTTCAGTTAAGAGTTAAGAGTGAATAGTTAACAGTTGTGGTTATTACTACTCACTTCGTTCCTAGTAATGCTAAACGTACTTTTAAACCTAGCTTTACTAACAAAATCTAAGTAAGTAATCCTCTAAAGTTCTACTTCAATTACAAATGGGACTTTTTCAGTTAAGCGTTAATAATTAATAGTTATGGTTATTACTCTTCGCTTTGCTCCTAGTAATGCTAAACGTAATTTTTATAAATTTTCAAAGCAAATTATATGATTAGATTAAAAGAAAGTGGTTGCCACTTTCATCCTGAATTCTTAATTCATAATTCTTAATCCTTAATTTTTTTAATTGTCCTTTGTCCATTGTCAATTTTTTAAACCTCTACCTCAACTAAGCAAGCAATCACTCAAAGTTCTGCCTCCATCACAAGAGGGACAGACGCGTAATTGGCTACTTTGCTATACTTTGGGATATATGCTTTTATTAATTTTAATTTTTCTCCAATATCAATCGAAGTCGGTCCCCATTATTCAGTTTTAGTAACACACCTAATCAAGCAATGCCTCTAAGCATTGGCTCCATCACAAATGGGACAGGCACGGTAAATTTATTTTCTTCGCTAACATCTGATGCTCTCCTAGTTTTATATTTTTCAACTAATAAATCAAAGCCAGTCCCGAACAACTACGCTACATAGTAGCTACCTGGGGACTGGCTAACCTTTTTTTATTTATGGTAATTAAATCCAAAGAGCTGATTTTTATTTTTATATAGATAAACCATTCGTGCCTGTCCCATTTGTTACGGTTGTACATTTTGAATATAGTTTTAGTTTGTTTTGTCTCTAAAACTCAATTTTTACTCCCTTAAGTTGAAAGAAACTGGAATCCAGTTTCATCCATCATTGTCAATTGTCCTTTGTCCATTGTCAATTTTTCCAAACTCTCTACCTCAACTAAGCAAGCAATCACTCAAAGTTCTAACTCCATTACAATAGGGACTCTTAACTATCTAAATTTCAGTTTCAACCACTTATTATTTTTAATCATCTACCAGCCTATATCCTACCCCTACTTCTGTATGAATATATTCTGGATTCATTGTATTTTTTTCTATTTTCCTTCTTAAACTTGCCATGAATACCCTAAGGGTTTGTGTTTCATTACCAATACTTCCGCCCCAAACCTCATGAATTATAAAATTATGAGTTAAAACTTTTCCTGCATGTTTGCATAATAGTGAAATCAATTTATATTCTATTGGTGTTAAATGGATTTCTTTTCCTTCTATTGTAACTTTTCTTTTTTCAAAATCTACATTTAAGTCTTTCACTTTGAAGCTCTTCATAACCTCTTTTTTATCTTCCATAGTTTGTCTATGCCTTAGTGATACCCTTATTCTTGCTAATAACTCACTTATTCCAAATGGCTTTGTTAAATAGTCATCAGCACCTCTATCTAATGCTTCTACCTTTTGTCTTTCATTATCTCTCGCTGAAACAATTATTATAGGGGTTTTTGTCCATTCCCTTATCTTTTCTATAACTTCTAACCCATCAATATCTGGCAGTCCTAAGTCTAGTATTATTAGATCTGGATTATGTGACATAGAAAGAGCTATTCCTTCAAATCCCTTATCAGTTTCAATATACTTATATCCTTGAACCTCTAAAGATGCAGTAATAAAATTTCTTATTGGCTTATCATCTTCAATTACAAGTATATAAGGTTTATTATCCATATCAACACCACCCTTTATTAACTTATTTTCTATTTAGGTAGACTAAATTTAAATATGGCTCCACCTTCTTTTTTATTAATTGCTTTTATTGTGCCACCATGAGCCTCTACTATAGATTTACAAATAACAAGTCCTAACCCAACACCTCGTCTTGAATCAGAAGCCTTTTTCCCATCAGTAAAGAACCTATCAAAAATATATGGTAATATCTCTTCTGATATTCCTGCACCATTATCTATTACTTCAAAAAACACATACTGTTCTTTTTCATATAAGTTAATATTTATTATACCGTCTTTCTTTGAAAATTTTACAGCATTATCTATAAGGTTTATTAAAACCTGTTGAATTAAATTTCTATCCATAGGTAATAATATTATATTTTCAGGAAGCTTAACTTCAATCTTATTATCTTTAAAGTACTTAGAACTTCTTTGAATAGCTTCATATATTACCTCTTCAACTAATTCCACTTCTTTTTTAATTTGCATTTTCCCTTCATCTACCCTTGTCATACTAAGTAGATTTTCAACTAATCTTATTAACCATTGTGTATCTTCATAAACACCTTGAAGAAGTGTACCTTTAGTTTCTTCTGAAATATTTTTTCCATTCTCAATTATAGTGCCAATAGAACCTTTTATTCCAGCTAAAGGACTTCTTAAATCATGAGATATAGCTCTTAACAAATTACTTCTTAATCTTTCTCTTTCAATTTCCATCTTTGAGTTTTCCTGCTCTTTTAAGAATATTTCACGCTCTATTGCTATAGCTATTTCACTAGTTACAGTTCCAACTATAAACTTTTCTTCTGGATCTAATGTGCCTTCACTACAAGAAACGCCTATAACTCCTAAAACTTTATTATGACCTTTCACCGGTATATAATAACCTTTCGCACCATAAAAAGTATTAGTTCCTGAACCAGATTCTTTATCATTTAAAAAAGTCCAATATGCAACTGCTTCTTCATTTCTTGTTAATATTTCACTATTACCATCTTTTCCATCAATTTTATATATAAAAGGTGTTGAAAGTGTATCTTCATTTACTAAATAACATACAACAGTTCTATTAGTAAGTCGCGATATATATTTTATACCTATTGATACAGCATCTGCCGTTCCTCTAGCACTTAATAATTTTTTACTTACTCTATACAAAATCTGAGTTCTTTTTTCTCTTGCCACTGAGTTAATTGCTTGTTTTTGTATTTTATTAGTTAACATTCCTATTATAAATGCAACTATCAACATAATAGGAAAAGTGATTAAATAATTTTTATCATAAAAATGTAGTGATAATCGTGGTTGAGTAAGTAAATAATTAAAGAGCATTACTGCTATTACTGAAGATATTATTCCTATTAAATGCCCAGTAGTTACAATATATATTAATATAACGCCTAATGTAAATACCATAATAGAATTTGCCTCTGAAAGACCTACATAGTCAAAAAACAAAGTAATAATCGTTGCAATAGTCATAATACAGCTAGCTTTTAAAACTTCTTTTATTAAATCTTGTGAGTCTATTTTAGAATTTTCTTTTACTTTCTTTATATTCTTTTTTTCGTTTGAACTTGGAATTATATATAAATCAATACAATCATTATAATCTATTATTTTTTGAGAAATATCTTTTTTAAAAAACTTGAATATACTTTTTGATTTTACATGATTTTTACCAACTATTATTTTAGTTATATTTCTAAACTTAGCATATTCAATTATTTGTTCCACAACATCTTCACCATAAACAGTTACAATTTCGCCTCCTAATTCTTCTACTAAGTTAAAATTATCTTTTAAAGATTTTTTTTCTTCCTTACTAAAGTTTTCACATTCTGTATTTTCTACATATATAGCTATCCATTTACAATGATGAGCCTCGGCCATTCTTGCTGCACTTCTTATTATCTTAGATGAGGATGGGGAAGGGCTAATACATGCAAGTATTTGTTCTACTGTAGCAAGCACTGTAATTTGACCTTTCGAAAGCCTTACACTTTCAACCTCATAATTTACTCTATCTGCTGTCCTTCTTAATGCAATTTCTCTTAATGCAAAAAGATTACTCTTTTTAAAAAAGTTATTAAAGGCCTTTTGTGTTTGTTCTTTGCTATAAATTTTTCCATCAGAAAATCTATTTAAAAGCTCATCTGGCTCTATATCAATTAACTCTACTTTATCCGCATCATCAAATACTTTATCTGGTATTGTTTCTCTAACAAAAACATTTGTTATATCTTCAACTACATCATTTAAACTTTCAATATGCTGAACATTTAATGTAGTATATACATCTATTCCTACATCTAACAATTCGTCTATATCCTGCCATCTTTTTTTATGCCTTTCTCCAATTGCATTAGTATGGGCAAGTTCATCTACTAAAATTATCTCTGGTTTTCGAAGTAGTGCCTCATCTAAATTGAACTCTCTTATTTTTACTCCTTTATAATTAATCATTTTAGGTTTTATATTTTCAAGCCCATATATAAGACTCATAGTTTCTGGTCTTGCATGAGGTTCAATATAGCCAATAACTATATCTTTTCCTAATGCCTTTAAGTCGTGAGCTTCCCTTAACATAGAATATGTCTTGCCTACACCTGCTGCATATCCAAAAAATATTTTTAATTTTCCTCTATTAGAAGTCTCTTCTTCTTTTTCTATTTGATTTAAAAGGTACTCTGGATTTGGTCTTTCATAATCCATTTTAAAACTCACATCCAATCCTTATAAATTTAGTTTATATATTTATAATTAAAAACTTAATATATATATATATTCCTTTATTTTAATGAACTAAACTGAAACTTTAAATTATACTCATAATATTAACTATTTTTTACATAAAAAGAAACTGGTTTTCCAGTTTCTTTTTAATTAATATATACAAAAACTATTTTTTATTAAGTTCTGATTGTATTGCTATATTAGCTTTAAGAATATTTACTTTTTCTTCTCCAAATACTCCTAATAATTTTTTATCTGTTGACTTTTCAACTATTCTTTTTAAATTTTCTTCACTTATACCTGATACCTTTGAAATACGTGGTATTTGGATTTCTGCTGATTTAACAGTTATATTAGGATCTAATCCCGATGCTGAACTAGTTAACAAATCCGTAGGGATATCTTCCTTTTTCACTGTTGGATTTTCTTTTAAAAATTTTTCTATATCATCTTCAACTCTTTTTGTTAAAAGCTTATTTGATGCACCTAAATTTCCTGATCCAGAAGATGGTCCCTTATAATCTGTATCTGAGGAATAGGTATTATAATTTACACTAGATATTCTCCCTTTAAAAAATTTAGAATCTGTAAAATCCTGTCCTATTAATTCTGACCCTACTGCTTCTTCACCTATTTTTATTATGCTTCCATTAGCTTTTTTATTAAAAACCACTTGGCTTATTCCTGTTAGTAACAGTGGATAAATAAATCCACATAGTATTAATAAAACTAAACTTAAAAGAACTGCTTTTTTTAATACTTTCATTTTAGATATTCCACCTTCCTTAAACAATTTATAAATTCACCACTATAAAATTTTTTCTATTTTAAATTACTTCTAAAACAAATACTAATATTATAAGCTTAAAATTGTTATTATTGGTGATATCATTAAGTCTATAATTTTTATCCCTAAAAACGGAACAATTATTCCACCTAATCCAAATATCAACATATTTTTTAATAACATAACTTCTGCTTTCATTGGCTTATATTTTACACCTTTCATTGCAACTGGAATAAGAATTGGAATTATTATTGCATTAAATATTAATGCTGATAATATAGCACTGTTTGGAGTTGATAGCTTCATAACATTTAATATTTGCATTTTGGGTATAGCTATTGTAAAAATTGCTGGTATTATAGCAAAGTACTTTGCAACATCATTAGCAATACTAAAAGTTGTTAATGCCCCACGAGTTATTAAGAGTTGTTTACCTATTTCTACAACTTCAAGTATTTTAGTTGGATCTGAATCCAAATCAACCATGTTAGCTGCTTCTTTTGCTGCTATTGTTCCGCTATTCATTGCAAGCCCTACGTCTGCTTGAGCTAATGCTGGGGCATCATTTGTTCCATCGCCAGTCATTGCTACTATTTTTCCTTCTTCTTGTTCTTTCTTTATTGCATTTATCTTATCTTCTGGTTTGCACTCTGCAATAAACCCGTCTATTCCAGCTTCTTTTGCTATAGTAGCTGCTGTTAATGGATTATCCCCTGTGCACATTACAGTTTTTATTCCTATCTCTCTAAGCCTTTCAAATTTTTCTACTAGACCAGGTTTTACTGTATCTTTAAGATAAATAACTCCGTAAATTTTTTCATCTACTACAACGACTAAAGGAGTCCCCCCTAGCTTTGCAACCCTATTTACTATATGCTCTACTTCTTTTGGTACAGTTTCCCCAAATTCACTTACCCTTTCTTTTATAGCTTCAAATGCACCTTTTCTAATAGTTATTCCATTTTCTAAATCTACTCCACTCATTCTTGTCTGAGCTGTAAATTCTATAAATTGAACGTTTTTATATAAATTTTCATCAATTTTAATTCCTAATTTATTTCCTAAAGATACTATTGATTTTCCTTCTGGAGTATCATCTTTTAAAGAACATATTACCGCATATTTTATTAATTCATTTCTATTTATACCTTCTATTGGTATAAAATCTGCTGCTAGTCTATTTCCAAAGGTTATAGTACCTGTTTTATCCAATATCATAGTATCTACATCGCCACAAGCTTCCACTGCTTTCCCTGACATTGCTATAACATTAAACTTTGTAACTCTATCCATTCCAGCTATACCTATAGCAGATAAAAGCCCTCCTATTGTAGTTGGTATTAAACATACAGTTAATGCTATTAGTGTTGCAATAGGAAGTTTAACTCCTAAATAATTAGCCATAGGATACAGTGTTACAATTACAACTAAAAAAATCAAAGTAAGACTTACTAGTACAGTATTAAGTGCTATTTCATTAGGAGTTTTTTGTCTTGATGCCCCTTCTACTAATGCAATCATTTTATCTAAAAAAGATTCTCCTGAAGATGTTGTTATTTTTATTTTTAGCCAATCACTAACAACCTTTGTTCCACCTGTTACTGATGAAAAATCTCCACCACTTTCTTTTATAACAGGAGCCGACTCTCCTGTTATAGCTGATTCATCAACGGATGCAACCCCTTTTATAATTTCTCCATCACTTGGAATTATATCTCCATTTTCAACTAATACTATATCGCCTTTTTTTAAGTCACAAGCACTTATAACTTTAACTGTGCCCTTATTATCTAATAATTTTGCTGTAGTATCCTTACGAGTTTTCTTTAATGCTTGTGCTTGTGCTTTTCCACGACCTTCTGCTACAGATTCTGCAAAATTTGCAAAAAGAACTGTTATTAATAAAATTACTGAAACTATACCATTGTACATTCTAAGATTATTTCCACTATCTCCAAATAAGTTTGGAAAAGCTGTTAATAATACTGATATAACAAATCCTATTTCTACTACAAACATAACTGGATTTTTCATCATATATTTAGGATTTAATTTCTTAAAAGCTTGAATTATAGAGCTTTTAAAAATATCCTTTGTTATAAATTTAGATTTTTTCTCTTTACTATCCATAATTACAAGTCCTTTCATAACTTATATAGAGTTCTAAACTAAATTCTAAAGTTATTCATTTATCAAGTGAGAAAGTTTAAATTAATATAGGGTTCCAAGTTGACTTTTAAAATTATTGAATAAATTTAAATTGGAGCTTGTTTCCCTATATAGGTCCAAAATCACATTTCAATATTAATACCAAAGATTTAAATGTTCAGTTATTGGTCCTAATGCTAATGCTGGCAAAAATGTAAGTGCTCCTATTATCAGTATGATAAATACTAATGTTATAGAAAAAGCAATTCCATCTGTTCTTAAAGTTCCTAAACTCACATTTACCGGTTTTTTAGCTAACAAAGAACCTGATACTGCAAGTAGTATTGCCATAGATAAATACCTTCCATAAAACATTACTATTCCTGCCATAACATTCCAGAATGGTGTATTATCAACTAATCCTTCAAACCCAGAACCATTATTAGCTGCAGAAGATGCAAACTGATAAATTACCTGTGTTAATCCATGAAATGATGGATTAGATATGGATGAAACTCCACTTGATGTTATAAATGCTAAAGCTGAAGAAATTAATATTAAAAATGGATGTATCATTATAGCTAATGCTATTAGTTTAATTTCTTTTCCCTCTATTTTTTTTGATAAAAACTCTGGTGTTCTTCCAACCATAAGTCCACATAGAAATACTGCAAGTATTGCATACATAATTACATTCATAAATCCGACGCCTTCTCCACCAAAAACAACATTAAGCATCATATTCATAAGTGCCACTGCACCACTTAATGGCATTAATGAATCATGCATATTATTTACACTACCGGTTGTAAAAGATGTTGTTATTGTAGTGAACAAAGTAGATTGTCCTACACCAAATCTTACCTCTTTCCCTTCCATATTTCCCATAGACTGATTTAAACCTATTTGGGATAATACTGGATTACCTGCCATTTCTGATTTATAACATATTACTAATCCTAAAATGAATATTATTGACATTGCTAAAAATATTGCAAATCCTTGTTTTTTGTTTTTTAGCATTAATCCAAAAGTATATATTAATGCTCCTGGTATAAGCATCATAGATAACATTTCTATTGTATTACTTATAATTGTAGGATTCTCAAAAGGATGTGCTGAGTTAGATGCAAAAAAACCACCACCATTTGTTCCTAGGTGTTTTATAGACTCTAATGCTGCTACTGGCCCTAATGTTATATCCTGCATTTTACCCTCTATTGTTGTTACTGTTTCTATACCTTTTAAAGTTTGTGGCACTCCTTGTGAAACCAAAACAAGTCCTATTATTATTGATAATGGTAATAAAACTCTTGTTATAACTCTTACAAAGCTTACATAAAAACTACCCATTGTTTTTCCTGTTATACCTTTCATAAATGCTACAACTGCCGCAAATCCTGTAGCTGCTGATGTAAACATCATGAAAATAATAACTGCCATTTGACTAAAGTGTGAAAGCGCTGACTCTCCTGCATAATCTTGAAGATTAGTATTGGTCATAAAACTTATTATAGTGTTAAAAGCTAAATCTTCTTTCATTGCTCCTACATTGTTAGGATTTAAGATATGAAATTTTTGAGTTCTTAATATGATATATCCGATAAGAACCATAACTCCATTTACTACTATAAGTGTTAAGATGTACTGTTTCCAATTCATATCTTCATCTTTATCTATTCCACATATTTTATAAATTAAATTATCTATTTTATTAAAAATTTTATCTCCAAAAGCCTTTTCTCCAGTAATTACTTTATATAGATACTTTCCCATTGGTATTATTAATAAAATAAATACTAATAAAATCAAAAATATTTGAATCCAATCCATAAGTCTCCCCCCTAATAGATTCTAAAATTTTTCTGGATTAAAAAGTGCGTAAAACAAATATATAAATAATAGAACTAATGTTATTATTAAAATCCACATAAAAGTTCCTCCTTATTTGTACTTTCTATTAATTTGTTTTTTACACCAAGTTGTAAAAAAACTTATTGAACAAAATGCTAATAACAAGCTAGTACTAAAAACTAAATCCATCATTTTTTAATTCCTCCACTAATTTTTGTTAACATGATAAAAACTATATTAGCTTTTTTCAGTATGTAAATTTCTCTATGGATTTTATATTAGCACTGCCTATATAAAATTAGCATTAAGATTTCTTATGCTATATAAAGATTGTATAAAGATTATAAATTAACTAAAATTCAGCTTAAATATTTATACTTTCTTTATACTAATTGGTAATTTCTTAATCCTATCTTCATATTAAAGTTGCTAAAATTTACTTATTACAGGATAAATTTTTATTATTCATTAATTTAAATATGATAAATATGTTTTGAAAGGTGAGAACTATATGAGATTTGATGATTTAATTAAAAAAGCTATTATTGAAATTAAAAATGAAAATTTTCTTAAAGCAACTGAATATATACACCTAGCCATATCTGAAGATGATAATTCAGCTAAACCACATAATTTACTTGGTATTATTGAAGAAATCAATGGTAATCTAGAGCTTGCTAACAATCACTATAGGGCTGCTTATTCTTTAGAGCCGACTTTTAAAGCTTCAGACAATAACTTAAAAAGAATAACATCTTTTTATTATGTATTTGATTTAGAAAAAATTGATTTTGGAGAAACCATGCAACTTCAAGTTGGAGTTTAAATTTATTTGTTAAATTGTAAAATATAATGTATATTTTTATGTTTTTTATCCATAATAAATATTGAAACGATTTGAAAATCTTATTTTTACAAAAGATATTTCAGTAAGAAACTAAAGAAAATCTCATCAGATACCAAAGAAAAGAGGGAACATTAAGTTCCCTCTTTATCTTTTTAAGATTATATTTTTATTTAATTATAATAATCAATTTTATAAATTCTTTTAAAAGCTTATTTACTATATTACAAAGCTATAATAATTTAAAAAAATATTGTTGTTGAGCATTATATGTTACTATTGCCTGACCGATTAACATTAACCAATTTCCTATTGCATTTTGAACATTAAACGGAGTATCCCCACCTATGAAATTGCCTATCATTTCTGCAATAACTATAAATGTTTGTGGATCCTTTCCTTGAAAATCATTATAGCCCATTAAAATTCCCTCATATTGCTTGATTAATATATATTATTCTAATCTTAAAATCAATATGACAATTTATTAGGATTCTTTTTCCTTTAGTTTCTCTAGCATATCTTTTGTCATTTTAGCCAAATCAT
Organism: Clostridium sp. ATCC 25772; assembly: GCF_001573875.1. Taxonomy (NCBI): domain Bacteria; kingdom Bacillati; phylum Bacillota; class Clostridia; order Eubacteriales; family Clostridiaceae; genus Clostridium; species Clostridium sp. ATCC 25772. The sequence goes on along the minus strand of NZ_LFRG01000040.1, from coordinate 21,036 downwards.
ATTCTGCCTTGAATCCCCATTCTTCTTTAGCACAAGTGCAATCTATTGAATTTGGCCAAGAATTTGCTATTGCTTGTCTTATTGGATCTGGCTTAAATTCTATTTCAAATTCAGGTATGTGTTTTTTTATCTCCGCTGCTATTTCACTTGGTTCAAAACTCATAGCTGTTATATTGAATGCGTTTCTATGCTTTAATTTTGAAGCATCTGCTTCCATAAGAGTTATTATTGCATTTATTGCATCTGGCATATACATCATATCCATATAAGTTCCTTTATCTATATATGAAATATATTTACCATTTTTTAATGCTTCATAATAAATATCTACAGCGTAATCTGTTGTTCCGCCCCCTGGAGGAGCTACATAAGATATTAATCCTGGGAACCTTACTCCTCTAGTATCTACACCAAATTTAGTATGATAGTAATCACATAACAATTCACCCGAAACTTTAGTTACTCCATACATAGTTTTTGGTCTTTGTATTGTGTCTTGTGGAGTACTATCTTTTGGTGTATCTGGTCCAAAGGCACCTATAGAACTTGGTGTAAAGAACTTGCAATTTAATTCCCTAGCTACTTCTAACGCATTTACAAGTCCACCCATATTTATATTCCATGCAAGTTGAGGTTTTGCTTCTGCAACTGCTGAAAGCAATGCTGCCAAATGAACTATAGTATCAACCTCATACTTTTTAGCAACTTGAAGCATTCTCTCTCTATCAAGTACATCTATTATTTCAAATATTCCACCTTCTACAATAGCATTGCCTTCAGGTTTTCTAATATCACTTGCAACTACATTATCTTTTCCATATCTCTTTCTTAACTCTGTTACAAGTTCTGTTCCTATTTGACCTAAACATCCTGTGACCAAAATTTTCTTCATAATTTGTGCCCCCTATTTTTTGTTAGTATCTCTTTTATTTTCTTCTTAACCTAAATTATCCCCATTTCTTTTCCTACTTTTTCATATATAGCAATTGCTTTATCAAGCATTTCCTTTGTATGTGCTGCTGTTGGCATATTTCTTACTCTTGCTGTTCCTAACGGTACTGTTGGGAATACTATTGATTTTGCATATACACCTTCCTCATATAATCTTTTACTGAATTCTTGAGCCTTATCTGCTTCACCTATTATACAAGGAGTTATTGGTGTTTCACTGTTTCCTATATTAAATCCAAGTCCCTTTAGACCTTTCTTTAAATAGTTTCCATTTTCCCATAATTTATCATTAAGTTCTGTGCTTTCAGTTAATATATTTATAGCTTCTATACAAGCTCCTGATGCCCCTGGAGTAAGTGATGTTGAGAATAAAAATGGTCTTCCTCTAACCTTTAACCAATCAATTAAATCTTTAGATCCTGCTACATAACCACCTACAACACCTATTGCTTTAGATAATGTTCCTATTTGAAAATCTATCTTATCTGATAATCCAAAATGCTTAACTGTTCCTGCACCTTTACCTAGAACCCCTGAACCATGAGCATCATCAACATAAGTTATTAAATCAAATTCTTCTGCTATTTCAACTATTTCAGGAAGTTTTGCTATGTCCCCATCCATAGAAAATACACCATCTGTTATAACCATTATTTTTTCATAAAGTCCTGACTCTTTTGCTTCCTTTGCTTTTTCTCTTAAATCAACCATATCTGAATGATTTACTCTTATGATTTTTGCACCTGATAATCTACATCCATCTATTATTGATGCATGATTTAAAGCATCAGAAAGTATAGCATCTTTTTTATTCATAACTGCTGATATTGCAGCCATATTGCAATTAAATCCTGATTGAAATGCTATAGCCGCTTCTGTATGTTTAAATTTAGCTAATTTTTTTTCTAGTTCAACATGTATGTCTAAAGTTCCATTTATAGTTCTAACTGCACCTGCACCTGCACCATACTTTTCAGTTGCTTTTATTGTTGCATTAATCATTCTAGGGTCTGTTGCAAGACCTAAGTAATTATTAGAAGAAAGATTTATTAATTCCTTTCCTCCTATATTTATAATTGGGCCATTAGATCCGTTTATTACATTTATTTCATTATATAAACCTTTACTTTTTAAGTCTTGTAAATTTGTTTTTAAAAAACTTGATAGCGCTTTACTTCCCATTTTTAACCCTCCAATACTTAACTTTTTTTAAATTTAATTTTAATTTATATTATTATTAATTTATAAATTAAATGCTATTTTTAATTATTAGGTTTAAATTTTATAAACTCCCTAATTAATGAATACTTCTAGCACACCTCTATAACAAAAGGTACAGAGGCATAATTACCTAGTTTTTTATACTTAATAATCTATACTTTTGTTGATTTTTAATTTTTTTCTACAATGTTCAAAATCAGTCCCTGTCCTCTAAGCTACAAAATAGCCAATTAATTTAGACAAATTTATTATTATAGGGAAACAAGCTCAAATTTAAATTTATTCAATAACTTTAAAATATTTTTATACAAAATATAGTGTTGAGTTCCAAGTGATTCAGAGCATGTCTCACTATTTTAGGTATCCAAGTTTTGGAATGGATAATTTTAAAAGTCAACTTGGAACCCTATAATTCAAAATATAATTATTAACATTATTACTATTATTAGTTGCTAGATATAGATCTATAATTCAAATCTATAAATTTTATTTTCATACTATATATTTATTAATTAATAATTCAAATAGACAGACTAATATTTATTAGTAATCATTTATGATTTTCTACATTTTTTTAGGAACTCCTTCTTTATTTTTTGAATAGTTTAAATTTTTAAATTATTTTTTCTTTAAAAAATCTTATTTTATATATTTCTTATATTTAATTTTACTTTTTTAGAAAATAGTTTAAATTTATTGTAATTCACAATAACTATATTCTAATTTTAAATAAATCATCTAAGAATTATTTGCCAAAATAATATTCTAATTTTATTGTTGACTATATCGTAATATATAGATATAATAATATAGAACTTACACAGAGTATATTTTTTAAAAACGTAATAATAATTTTAGGATTTAAAATAACACATAAGAAGGGGTAGATTGAATGAATTTTTATAAAAAATATGGTTATATTATATTTTTAGCATTTTTAGTACTTTCATTGTTTAATATGGCATTAGCTAGCATTGCAGTAATTTGTATGATAGCTCCCGTTATTTTAGCTCTATTAGGCAAAGGTAGATTTTGGTGTGGAAACTTTTGTCCACGTGGTAACTTCTATGATAATATTATGAAAAAAGTTTCACCTAAAAAAGAAGTACCTAAATTTTTTAAAAGTACTATACTTAGAACTTTCATGGTATTTTTCCTTATAGGAATGTTTTCAATGGGCGTTAAACAAAACTGGGGGAATCCAGCTGGTATCGGCATGGTTTTCTATAGAATTATTGTTATAACAAGTATTGTTGGAATAATTTTAAGTATGCTTTATTCTCACAGAACTTGGTGCAACTTCTGTCCAATGGGAACTTTATCTTCTTTGGTTGCTAAAGTACGTAGGAAAAATGTAGCTCTTAAGGTAGATAGTTCTTGTGTAGGATGTAACCTTTGTGCTAAAAAATGTCCAATGGGAATATCAGCAAAAGAATATAAGAATTCACATATAACAAATACAGAATGTATACACTGTAATGAATGTGTATATGCTTGCCCTAAAAAAAGTATAAATTTAGATACTAACTTATAGTTATAGGGAAACAAGCTCCAATTTAAGTTTATTCAATAACTTTAAAATATTTTCATACAAAATATAGTGTTGAATTTGAAGTGATTCGGAGCATGTCTCACTATTTTGGGTATCCAAGTTTTGGAATGGATAATTTTAAGAGTGAACTTGGAACCCTATAATATGCAGCTTAATAAAAAACATAGCTAAAATAAAATTTAGCTATGTTTTTTTATATAGTTATACTATAATTACTACTCACTATCTTCCTAATAATTCTAACCGCACTTTTTCTATTTTATATAAATTTGCAAAGCAAATTATATTATTAGATTAAAATAAACTGGACTGGAGTTTCATCTTAAATTATTAGATTTTAACTTTAATTTTTAACTATAATGAGTAATACCCTCTATATTCTTCTGGTAATAATTTTGATATAGAAGTCATTATTTCCCACATAGCTCGAGTATGATATTCTTCTCTTGTTTCTTCTTTAGTTTTAGCTGGTAATTTGAATGGTTTTCCTATTTTCATTGTTACATTAGCACTACAAATTTTTTCTTCTTCCATTGAACCTTCTGGATTTATAGGTAAAAACTTTTCTGTATCTGTAAGACCTATTGGAACTATTGTTGCTTTAGTCAATTTAGCTATTAGTATTATACCTTTTTTAGCTTCTATCATTTTTCCATCTCTACTTCTTGTTCCTTCTGGAAAAATCATTATGTTTCTTCCTGATTTTAATTTATTTATTACTGCTGCTATTGCATCCTTATCCGCAGAATTAGGTTTTATCATAACACATTCTATTAGCTCTAAAATTAAGCTTGTGAATTTATTATGACTTAACTTTTCTCCTGCCACGAAAACAGGTTTATACTCTTCTAATTCATTGTTTATAAATATACCATCTGAATTACTTAAATGGTTAGATATAAATATTATAGGACCTTCTATTCCTTTTAAATTTTCTTTACCTTCTACTTTTAAATTAGCATATTTATCTATATACTCATCTACTTTTTTTCTTATTACCTTAACCCTTAATGGTTTAGGTAATTTGCCTACAATAGTCATTTGGCTTTTTATACTCATTATTTTTCACCTTTCTCATTTTTAAATATTTTATCATAATAATCTTTTATGTACGGAGAGTTTATAGTTTTATATATATTGTCTAAGTCTTTACCTTTCATGCTTTTATATGTAACCATTGCATTTCGTATTAAAGTATTTTTTCCTCTCCATCCACAGCTACAATTTTTATACTTATTTTTAAAATCACTATTATTCAAATTTATAATATCTAATAAACTGTCATTAATCATAAAATCAAAGGGTTTAAATTCATCTATATTAGAATAATGTATTTCTTTATTGTAAGGACACACATTTTGACAAATATCACAGCCAAAAATCTTTCCTTCAATATATTTCAATTCATTCTTTGATAAATGTTTTTTCTGAGTTACATATGATAGACATTTATTAAAATTATTATCTATTTTAATTTTTTCCAATGTGTTGGTAGGACATGCCTTTAAACATAATTCGCACCCTTCACAATTTTTACTTATAGGTGTGTCTGGTTCTAATTTTAAATTAGTTATAACTTCTCCTAGAAATACATAGGAACCATATCTTTCAGTTATAAATGTATTGTTTTTTCCTACAAAACCCAAACCAGAAAGATATGCTATATATCTCTCCGGTAATGGATTATTATCCACAAACCCTTTGGAATCTATCCCCATATTCTTTAGATAATCACATATCAATTGTAGATAACTTTTAACTACTTCATGATAATCTTTACCTTGTGTATATTTAGAAAAATATTTATTTTTTTTACTTTCTTTATAGCAATAGGGAACAGCAATAGATATTATACTCTTACCATTTTTCATAAGATTAAATGGGTCTATTCTTTTTTCTATATCTTCTTCCTCAAATTCCACATAAAAACCATTATTTTTTCTATAAGTATAGTATTCTTTTAGTTCATGAAAAACTCTACAGTCTGTTATACCTACTAGCTCTATTCCTATAGAGTTTATATATTTTATTAAATCTTTTTTTATTTTATCATTCATAAAATCAACCTATCCTTATTTTAGTTAAGAGTTAAGAGTTAATAGTGAATAATTAAGAGTTTAAGTTCAATTTTAAACTTATATAGGGTTCCAAACTGACTTTTAAATTTATGCACTTATCAAATGAGAAAATTTAAGATTAATATTATACTAATAGTTGACAGATTATTTTAGTTAAAAGTTAAGAGTGAACAGTTGTAGTTATTACTACTCACTTCATTCCTAGTAATTCTCAACGTATCTTTTTATAAATTTGCAAAGCAAATTATATTGATATATCTTTTAAAATCATTTTCAGAAAGTGGTTGCCACTTTCATCCTAAATTCTTAATTCATAATTTATAATTCATAATCCTTAACTAACTATATTTGTACTTATTTTTCTCAACTGATAACAAAAATTTGATGAATAAATTTAAATTTGAGCTTGTTTCCCTATATAATCTATAAACTATTTAAATATTTCAAAGCAGCATGTGCTACTTTTTCACTATTTTTTATAACTTTATCCATCGTTTCATATCCTGTTGTTACAGTACCACAGGCAAAAATTCCTTTTGCAGAAGTTTGCATATTTTTATCTAATACTATTTCTCCAAACTCTTTAGTTTTAATTCCTATTTTTTCTGCTATTAAAGATTCTGGCTTCATGTATATAGATAATATTAATGTGTCACAGGTTACCAATTTTTCTGTGTCTTTTATTGGTTTTTTATTATCATTAAGTTTAGTTATTTGAACGCTTTCTACTCGTCCTTTACCAATAACTTTTGTTACCCTTGTATTTGTCATTATGTTTATATTAAAGTCTTTTATAAAATTTTTAGCTTCTTTACTAACCGCTTTTATTTTATTAGTTGTTTCTATTATTCCTTTTACATTTGCACCTTCTAAAATCAAGCTTCTTGCTGCAAATATAGCAGTATCTTCTGAACCTAATATAATAACATTTTTTCCTGGAAGTATTCCTTTATTATTAATTAATTTTAATGTTGAAACTGCACCAATTATCCCTGCACATCTGTGACTTAATATATTTTTATATCCTAATGGACGTTCTCTACAACCCATTGCTAATATAATTGCTTTACTTTTAAAATTTAATATTCCTTCTGGACTTATAGCTATAATCTTATCATTTTTATCTATCTCTATAACATTTGTTAATGTTTTATAATCTATATTATATTCTTCTATTTTTGTTTGTAATGAATATATATATTCTGGAGCTGTTAATACCTCACTAGAATATTTATTTTTAAATCCACTATGAACACAACAATTTAAAATTCCCCCAAGTTCAAATTCTCTATCTAGAATTAAAATATTCTTTACACCATTTTCTTTTGCAGTTAAAGCAGCAGTTATTCCACTAATTCCACCACCTACTACTATTAAATCGTATTCCCTCACAAAATCACCTCTATAATTATAAATAACTAAGTTACTATATAGTTCTAATTTACACTTTTATCAGATAAAAAATTTCCATATAAATAAAAACTATATTATTGAAGAATTGATAATTATTCATTGTGAACTTCTTCAAATTGTAATATTCTCAATCAAAACTCAATGTATAAGTTAAATCTAAAAATTACATCTCTAAATATAAGGTTCCAAATTGACTTTTAAAATTATCCATTCCAAAACTTGGAGCTTGTTCCCCTATAGAACTTCAAACTTAAGCTTAAATATACATTAATTATAATATATATATTTAATCTCTTCCACTTAATAGATTAAAGGATTTAATATTTAACAATTTAAATTTTTAAAATTATACTATAGAAAATTTAATAAATAAAAATTTTTATATTGATGATTATATAAAAATCCTAAAAAAATAGTAGCCTCAAATTCACAATTTGAAAGCTACTAATTTTTATAAAATAAAGTGTTAAGCAAAATGTATTTTTATTTTTTACTATTTTTTATTTGCGTCCATATCTCATCATAAAGCTTAGTTGCTTCACCTACATCTTTTATTAACTCATTTTTTTCTACTGCCTCCCTTGGCGGGTATACGGCTATATTTTCAAGCTTTTCTTTTGACATAAGTTTTTGAGCTTCTTTGTTAGGGTTTGCATATGGAAACTCTTCCGAAACTTGCAAACTTACTTGTGGATCGTATATATAATTTATAAATTTTTCAGCTAATGTTTTATTTTTTGCTGTTTTAGGAACTACAAAATTATCGTATTGTGGAACAACACCTTCCTTTGTAAGTATTGTTTCTAAATTAGGATTTTCTAATTTAGCTAGATATGCTTCTGTTCCCCAAACATATCCTATTGAAGCTTCTCCATTTATTAATAATGTTTTTGGAGATTCACTATCAAAGGCCTTTATATTGGGCATTAGCTTTACTAAATCTTGTTTAGCCTTCTCTAATTCCTCTGGAATTTTAGTATTTATAGAATATCCATTTTTCTGAAGTGCAACTCCTATCATAACTCTTGGATCATCTAAAACTACCATAGAATTTTTAAACTGTGGATCCCACATATCTTCAAAAGATGTAATATCCTTATCTATTTTGCTTCTGTCAACAACTATATAATTTCCACCCCACATATATGGAAAACTATATTTATTGCCTGGATCAAAATCTAAATTCAATACATTTTCGTCTATATTAGACATATTAGGTATATTACTTTTGTCTAATTCTTGTACTAAATTTTGTTTTATCATAACCTCAATTGCATAATCACTTGTTATTATTAAATCGTATGGAACATTCCCCCCCATAAGTTTTGCAAGCATCTCTTCATTTGATGAAAATGTCATGTAATTTACGTTTACATTATATTCTCTTTCAAACTCCTCCACTACAGACTCAGGCAAAAATTCTGACCAAGTAAAAATGTTTAAAGTTTCCTTTGGTGTAGCGGCTTTACCTGAAAACATTGTAAAACCGGCTCCAAAAATTACTAGTACTATAGCAATAAATGTTACAACTTTTTTTATTTTTTTATTCTTTAATACATTTCTTCTAATACCTTCAGCAACTATAACTATAGTTAATGTAAATACCATCATTACAGTAGACAGTGCATTTATTTCTGGTGTTACACCAAATTTAACCATAGAAAATATTTTTAATGGTAATGTATTGCTTTCAGGACCTGCTGCAAAGAAACTTATTATTACATCATCTAAAGAAAGTGTAAATGCAAGTAATCCTCCTGCTATTATCCCTGGTGATATTATAGGCAAAGTTACTTTAGTTAATGTTTGCCAAGGTGTAGCACCTAAATCTAATGCTGCTTCTTCTATAGAATTATCAAATCCTTCTAATCTTGCTCTTACAACAACTACTACGTATCCGATACAAAATGTTATATGAGATAATATTAGTGTTGTTAACCCTGCCTCTAAATTTAACATAGAGAAAAATACAAGCATTGATATTCCCATTACTATTTCAGGAATAACTACAGGAACATATAAAAGTCCCTCTATAGCCTTTTTTCCCTTAAACTTATATCTATACATTCCAATAGCAGCTAAAGTTCCTATTATAACAGCGAAAAAAGTACTTATAAATCCTATTATTAAACTGTTCTTTAGTGCCATTAATATCTGATCATTTGTAATTAATTTCTTATACCAGTCTAGTGTAAAACCTGTCCATGTAGCATTTAATTTTGAGCTATTAAAAGAAAATACTATAAGTACTACAATTGGTAAATATAAAAACATATATATTAATGTAGTGTATATTTTTGATATTATACTCATTTTGTTTTTCATTTCTATAAGACCTCCTTAGAGGCATCTTTACCTTTTGTTGCTTTAAAATATAGTCCTATTGCTATTAACATAAGTAATATTAATACTACTGCTATAGCTGCTCCAAAAGGCCAATCTCTAGATGTTAAAAACTGATTTTTTATCAAATTAGATATTAACATTGTTTTACTTCCACCCATCAAGTCAGAAATAAAGAAATATCCTAAAGTTGGTATAAACACTAGCATACATCCAGCTATTATTCCTGGTTTTGTAAGCGGTAATGTTACATCTTTAAAAGTTTTAACTGGTGATGCTCCTAAATCACTAGCTGCTTCTATATAACTCATATCTAATTTTTCAATTGATGTATATATAGGAAGTATCATAAAAGGTAACATAATATACACCATACCTAAAAGTACAGCTCCGTCAGTATATAACATTTGGATTGGTGATGATATCATCCCAATTTTTAGTAATAATGTATTTATTACCCCTTCTGTCCTTAAAAGTATTATCCATGCATAAGTACGAACTAATGAATTTGTCCAAAATGGTAATATTACTAAAAGTAATAATATAGATCTATACTTTTTTTTTGCTCTTCCAATAAAATATGCAAATGGATACCCTATAATTAAACATCCAACAGTTGTTAAAATTCCTATTAAAACTGTTTTCCAAAGTATTTGTAAATATATTGGTGATAACAGTCTTTTATAATTTTCTATTGTTAAAGGTAATTGAACTTCTCCGTATTCACCTCTTGATAGAAAACTAAACAAAAATACAATTGTAAGTGGCACAACAAAAAAAGTCACTAACCACAAAGTTACGGGTCCTACTGTAGCTAATAGTGATTTTAAATTGTTTCTATTTTTGTGAAGCTTATTAACTTCCTTTGTTTTCTCTAACATTATTGAACCACCACTGCATGTTTAGGATTCCATATAGCAAATATATTTGGTTTATTCTGCTCTTCTAATGAATAAACTTGACTTATAGGCTCTGCTACAATAAACTCTGTTCCATTTTCAGTTGTAACAACAGTTTTTATTACAGAACCATTATAAATTCTTTCTTTTACTTTTACTTTTATTCCGACCATTCCATTATCTATATTGTTAGAAAGTTTTATTCTTTCTGGTCTAATAGCTAAACAAATTTCCTCTGTAATAGAATTCTCAGTATGTCCTATGAGAATATCTTCTCCAAATTTGTTATCTACAAGATATAATTCTTCTCCTCTTTCTAACACAGTTCCCTCAAATAAATTCGTTTCACCAATGAAGTTTGCCACAAATTTTGTTCTAGGTTTTTCATAAATTTCTGAAGGTGTTCCCACATGTTCTATAACACCATTGTTCATTACTACTATCCTATCTGACATTGTTAGCGCCTCTTCTTGGTCATGAGTAACATATATAAATGTTATTCCAAGTTTTCTTTGAAGCTGTTTTAATTCAAGCTGCATTTGTTTTCTTAACTTTAAATCTAAAGCTCCTAAAGGTTCATCTAAAAGTAATACTTTCGGATTATTTATTACCGCTCTTGCTATTGCAACCCTTTGTTTTTGACCTCCTGAAAGTTCGCTAGGCATCCTTTTTTCAAAGCCTTCAAGTTGAACCATTTTCAGCATTTCATGCACTTTTTCTTTTACTTCACTATCTTTTACATTTTTAACCCTTAGTCCAAATGCTATATTTTCATAAATGTTCATATGTGGAAATAGTGCATAGCTTTGAAAAACTGTATTTACACATCTTTTATATGGTGGTACTTTTGAAATTTCCTCTCCGTCTATAAAAATCTCACCTTTTGTAGGATTTTCAAACCCTGCTATCATTCTTAGTGTAGTAGTTTTGCCACAGCCACTAGGTCCTAGAACAGTTAGAAATTCACCCTTTCTTATATCTAAGGAGACATTATCCACTGCCAAAAAATCGCTTTCTAAAAATCCTTTGCTTATTCCTTTTAATTGAACCATTACATCAATCAAGAAAATCACCCCTGCTTTCTAATATTTTTTATTTATATATTTTTTAAGGAATATACCGGAAATAACATTCTTTCCTTAATATACCTAATTATTAACAAAATAAAAATCCCTTGCATTTTTATTGCAGGGGATATTAGTACTCATAACTTATTCAGCATTAGCTAATATAAATTGATTATGAACTAATTTATAAATTTAGAATAAATTCTAAAGTGTTAACCTAACATAATTAACCCCTTCTCGTATCTATTTTTAATAATTGGTTTATTGTTTTTCAACAATTTTTCCATATTAGTAAATATACCTATTATAAAAAATAAAACTTACCTGTAAAATTAAAATTTACTTGTAAAATTTAAACTTAAATTTATTTAAAATCCATAGTCTTAGTTATATATAGCATATGTAATATATTTAGTTTTAAGACATTTTTGATTTTTAAAATAAATATTGTTTTATATGATTCTTTTTAGTCTATAACTTAAATTCTATGTCTAAATCTGTACATAAAAGTATAAGTAAACTATATAACATTTAAATGCCATTAAACATTAACAAAAATCATTACTTTTGATTATAGCAAAAGCAAAAATAAAATTCTACATTTATTTTCTTTTTGTTATGTTTTTTTTACATAAAAAAAATCAGTAGCAAACGCTACTGATTTTTATGGCAGGGGCACGAGGACTTGAACCCGGAACCAACGGTTTTGGAGACCGCTACTCTACCAATTGAGCTATACCCCTATATTAATTATTACATTTGTTATATTAACATTTTGTATAGATTATGTCAATATTAAGTAAATTTATTTTTGTATAGAATAAAACTCCCTTTTGTATTATTATAGTTTTAGATAAGAATTATAATTTTGAGTCTAAATTGGTATAAATATTAAGTTTTGCATACAAAATAGTTTTAAGTAGACACATGTAAATTAAATTCAGATCAAAAATTCTTATACTTTTAACTTAAATAACATTGATTATATAATTGTAATCAACTTTAATTAAAATTAAAGTTTTTAATATTCAAAAAAAAATTAAAGGTGGGTTGATTTTGAACAGATTTAAAGATTTAAAAGAAAAATTTAATGCTAATCTCTATATATTATTGATTATTTTATGTGCTTACATAGGCGTTAAAATTATAGATAATTATTATATATTATTTAACTTATATGATTTATTATTAGGCATACTTTGGCCATTTATATTGGCTGCAATAATTGCTTATGTGCTTAATCCTATAATGAAAGTTTTTGAAAACAAACTTAATTTATCACGAGGGATAAGTTTACTTTCTACTTTGATTCTTGTAACTCTTGTTTTAGTACTTTGTGCAATTTACTTAGTTCCAGGAATAGTTTCTAATATTACAACTCTTATTAACTCTATACCTGAGATGGTTAGAATTTCAGAAAAATGGTTTAATAATGCTATAAATAGTGAACTCACAATGGAAATTGCAAATAAAATCAATATATTGGAGAATCTTGGTAATTGGTCTACAACTTTCTTTAATACAGCTTTAGCATCATTAGTAACTGTTACTTTATCTATAGTTAATTGGGTATTTGCATTAATTATAGCTGTTTATTATTTATTTTATAAAGAGACATTTGTTAAGTCTTCAAGAAAATGGTTGTTTATAATTTTTAGAGAAAGATTAGGAAAAAAACTTTTAGAATTTTTCCACGCTGTGAATTATATGTTAGGTACTTATTTATGGGTCAGAGCAGTAGAATCTACTATAGTTGGAATAGCTTGTTTTATAGGCCTTATATTTATAAAATCTCAATATATAGTTTTAATTTCAGTAGTATTTGGTATAACTAATATGGTACCTTACTTTGGACCTTTTGTTGGTATAGTGTTTGGTGTAGTACTAAATATATTCTTCAATCCTATGACAGCTTTAATAGTTTTAATTTGGCTGTTTGTGTTACAACAAATTGATGGAAATTGGCTTGGACCTAAAATGTCATCTAATAGCATTGGCATAAACCCTGTAGCTTGTTTACTTGCACTTAGTGTTGGTGGAAAGCTCTATGGAATGATAGGTATGCTTATAGCTATTCCTATAGCTGGAGCTTTAAAAATTTATTATGAACGATATTTAAATAAATATACAAGTAAAAACCCTAAGTTAGTTGATGCCATTGATAATTATAAAGTTGATATTAGTCATATAAAAGTTAAAAAGAATTCTAGCATTAAATCTTCTTCAAATAGAAAAGATGATAATTCTAATAATTAATTTTAAAAAGAGATTTAAAAATAATTTATATTATTTTTAAATCTCTTTTTTAATTACATTACTTTACTATAAAGTTCTTCTTTTCTTATCATAGCCCAAAGCTCAACATTTATATAGCTTTTTTCTTTGTAGTTATAATAGTGCTCTTTAAGCATTCCTTCTTCTTTAAATCCTAGTGATTCTACTAATTTAATAGATGGATCATTGTTAATATCTATGATTGCTACAACTTTATGCATGTATAGTTCCTTAAATGCAAATTTTAAAACCCTTTTTATACATTCAGTAGCTACCTTGTTTCTCCAGTATTTTCTTAATATGGTATATCCTATTTCACATCTATTAGAATACAAATCTAAATTATATATTCCTATTTCTCCTATAAATTTATAATGAACTTTATCAATGATTACCCAATGTATACCTTTTTTATTGCTATAATCATTTATTAAATGCTCTAAATATAACTTTATTTGTTTTTTTAAATCAAAAATTTCAGTTCCTGAGTATTTCATAACTTCATCATCTGATAATAAACTCTCATAATCTTTTTCATAGGCCTTATCACATTTTAGCAATAGAAATCTTTCAGTTTCCATAGTTGGAAATATTGAAAAACACCTTTCTCTAAAGTCCTTATAGTCTATCAAATTGTCAGGCATAACACTTCCCCCTCGCCTATACTAAATGATTAATTCTGTATTTTAATCAGCGGTAAACTTTATGTATTATATGTTATAAACTTTATTTATGTACTATAAAAAACGCTTATATCATAAATTTTGTATAATTTTTTCTATATTTATATTATATCAAATTTTCTGATTTTTTAAACTAACTTTTTGTAAATTTTATTATATTATGTGTAGTTTTATACTATATAATTAGTTTTATTATACTTTTTATTTACCTATGATTATTAAATTTAATATATTTTGGTATATTATATTATATAGGGTACACCTTATGGCTTAAATTTATACACTAAAAAATTTTCTTAATGTATAAATTTAAGTTTGAGATTGTATCCCTATTGTATAGGGAAACAAGCTCCAATTTAAATTTATTCAACAACTTTAAAATATTTTCATACAAAATGTAGTGTTGAATTCTAAGCGATTCGGAGCATGTCTCACTATTTTAGGTATCCAAGTTTTGGAATGGATAATTTTAAGAGTCACCTTGGAACCCTATATATTGCGATAATTGGTTTATTTCAATATAATCGATCATAAAATTTATTAATATTAAAACTAGAGAAGGGATTGATATTATGACTTTAAGTACATTTTTTATAAAGGACAAAAAAGATAAAAATATTCATATTTATAAATGGGACTGTGACGTTTCTTCACCTAAAGGAATAGTTCAAATTTCTCATGGTATGGCAGAACATGGACTTAGATACGATAATTTTGCTAAGCTTTTAAATGATAATGGATTTATTGTTTATGCAAATGACCATCGAGGTCATGGCAAAACTAGCCCTAATAATTTAGGTTATATGGGGAAAGGTGATGCTTTTCATTTAATGGTAGATAATTTAAAAGATGTAACGGATTTAATAAAAAAAGAAAATCCTAATCTTCCTATATTTCTTTTCGGCCATAGTATGGGCTCTTTTTTATCTCTTCGATATTCTGAACTTTTTGGCAAAGAACTTAATGGCTTAATCTTATGTGGAAGTAATGGTAATCAAAAACTATTATTTTCTTTTGCAGAAAAACTAGCTAAATATCAAATGAAAAAACATGGTGAGAAAACCCCTGCTAAATTTATGGACAAATTAAGTTTTGGTAATTTTAATAATAAATTTAAACCTATAAGAACAAATTTTGATTGGCTCACTAGAAATACAGCAGAAGTCGATAAATATATAGATGACCCTTTATGTGGAGCTATACATTCTAATTCATATTTTTATTACTTATTAAAAGGACTAAAACGTAATCATAAAAGTGAAAATTTATCTATGATTCCTAAATCTTTACCTATATTACTTATAAGTGGAAGTGAAGATCCTGTTGGGCTTATGGGTAATGGTGTTAAAAAATTGCAAAAAAGTTTACTGCACCATGGAATAAACTCCGTAGATATGATTTTATATCCTGGTGCAAGACATGAACTTTTAAATGAAATAAATAAAGATGATGTTCATTTAGATATACTAAAATTTTTAAATGATATTTTATAGAATTATAATTTCAGTATTTACAAACTAAAGTGAGTGGTATAATTTTTTAATATTTTAGTTTTTATTATTATAGGTAAGATTTATTTGTTTTTCTGCATAAAAAAATTCAGTAGCTTTGCTACTGATTTCATGGCAGGGGCACGAGGACTTGAACCCGGAACCAACGGTTTTGGAGACCGCTACTCTACCAATTGAGCTATACCCCTATAACAATAAATATTCTAGCATAACATTTTATGTTTTGTCAATATATTTTCAAAATAAAATCACACCTAAAGTTTAGGTATGACTTTATTTAAACTATAAAATTTTAAATCCTGCTGATTTAACTTTTGATAATATTTCATCGAAATTATCTGTTTTTAGCCTTACTACAATTTCTTTAACTTCTGTTTTGCTTTTAGGATCTACTACTACAAAACTCATTATGTCACCTTTGTTTTCTGTTATTATTTTAGATAATTTTGATATTTGACCTGGAATGTCATGAGCTATTACAGCTAAACGATTACCCTTATTTAAACCAAACAATTCTGTGAATTGATGAAATATTCCATAGTGAGTTACTATGCCTTTAAATACTTCCCTATTGTCTACTACTGCTAAAAAAGAAACATTTTTAGTTTCTAAAAAATATGCAGCTTCTTCAACTTGTTCCAATGGTTTTATAACTGGAACATCAGTTCTCATTACATTTTCCACTAAAAAATCTGATAAAAGACATTCTCTTTCTACACTTTTTTCATAATAATAAGTATAGATTTTTTCTTTTGATATGACACCTAAAAATTTATCCCCTTCTGCTACTGGAATTGATAGAAATCCGTGTTTTTCCATAAGTTCTAAAGCTTCACCTATAGTCATTTTGGGCAAAGCCGTTACTAACTTATCTCTGGTTAACATCAAGTTACTTACAAACATTTTTTTCCTCCCTATCTCTATTTTATTTTTAGTTTTTATAAGGTTTCAAAATCTTATTTCATAGATTTTTAATACCTCTAAAGTGAATACATACTCGTAAATATTTTAAATATAAAAATATATTTAGACCAAAGTTTTTTTACACTTCACAAATAAATTTAAATGCGAGCTTGTTTCACTATAAGACTGCAAAATTTACACTTTATTTTTTAATTATTTTAAATCTGTTATTAAACGCCATAGAGGATTCTAATTTATAATTTTTATTTACATCATTATTAACTTAGAATTTTTAAGTTAAACAAAACCATGCATTAATGGATAGTTATGGTAATTTTCGTAATCAATTGTATTTTCTTAATATTCTTTCATTAATCAGTGTATAAAATACTAGTTTATAGTTTAAATTTATATTAATAATACTTTTTTCAGAATATTATATATTATTTAATTATACATTATTTTCTAAACTTTATAAATATCAAGTGGATATTGCTATTTTAAATTTATAGCTCTATTTAGCTTATGTTAATTAGCATAAAATCTTTACTAAAATATATATTTAAATAAACTTTATTTGTAACATTTTCACTTTATTTCTTTATAAATATAATATGTACAAATTTTACTATTATAAAACTAATAAAAAATTAAGAGTTTGTGTATTTTCTTTTCTTTTTATTATTTTTGGGCTAAAATATTATATGAGGTGAACGTAATGGAATTTATCGTTAATACTGTAGAAGAAACTCAAAAACTCGGTATTCAAATTGGCAAGCTTTGCAATAGTGGGGACATTATTTGCCTTATTGGTGATTTAGGAACTGGAAAAACTCATTTAACTAAAGGAATCGCCCTAGGTCTTGAAATAAATGAAAGTATAACTAGTCCCACATTTAACATTGTTAACGAATATGACGATGGAAGATTAAAATTTTATCATTTTGATGTTTATAGAGTAAATGATCCTGATGAAATAGCTGCTATTGGCTTTGATGAATATATATTTGGCAATGGCGTTAGCGTTATAGAATGGGCTAACTACATTGAAGAATTAATTCCTCAGGACAATTTAACTATATTACTTGAGAAAGTACCTCAATTAGGTTCTTCATTTAGAAAAGTAACTATTAAACATCAAGGTAAAAGATATGATTATATAAAGGAGTTAACACTATGATAATTCTTAGCTTAGATTGTGCAACAGAATGCGCTACAGCTGCACTACTTAAAAATGATGCACTAATTGGTGAAATTAATATTAATAATAAAAAACAGCATTCATCAATTCTTATGCCAATGATTGACCAACTTTTTAAAAATACAAATTTAACATTAAATGATGTTGATGGATTTGTTGTTTCTAAAGGACCAGGTTCATTTACTGGTCTTAGAGTTGGAATGTCTACAATAAAAGGATTAGCACAGGCTTTAAATAAACCTTTTGTATCTGTTTCAACTTTAGATGGACTTGCAAATAATTTATATTTTGCTGATGGAATTATATGTCCTATAATGGATGCTCTACGTGGCAATGTATATACTGCTCTTTATAATTTTGAAAATAATAGTCTAAAGGCTTTGACAGAGCCAATGATTTTATCTATAGAAGATCTTATACAAAAAGTTAAAGCTGAAAATAAAAAAGTTTATTTTATAGGTGATGGAACTTCTAAATATGAAAATCAATTATTAAGTTCCGTTACAAATTGTTATATTGCACCATGTCATTTAAATGTTGCAAAAGCTTCTTCATTAGGTGAAGTAGGATTAAACCTCCTTAATGAAGGAATAAAAGATGATATATACACTTCAGCACCACTTTATTTAAGACTTTCTCAAGCTGAACGTGAATATGAGGAGCGCATGAAAAATAATGGATAATTTGTCAGTTGAAAATATTAATGAAAATAATATTTTTGGTATAGAAGAAATATCTGAATTAAGTTTTCATAGCCCTTGGAGCTTAGAATCTATAAAAAAGGAACTTTCTAATGCCTATGCTAATTATGTAGTTTTAAGATTACAGGATAAACATATAGGTTTTGCTGGTGCATGGGTTATTTTTGATGAAGCACATATAACCAATATAGCTATCCACCCTAATTACAGAGGTTTAGGTTATAGCCATATTATTATGGATGCACTTTTAGAAAAATGCAAAAATGCCGGAGCAAATTCTATGACTTTAGAGGTTCGTGCTTCAAATATTGCTGCACAAAAATTATATGAAGGCTATGGCTTTAAAGTTGAAGGGATTAGAAAAAATTATTATGATGATCCTAAAGAAGATGGATATATAATGTGGAAATATGATATATAATAATTTTATAAAATTATAAAAAGCAGATTGATTATATTTTCAATCTGCTTTTATATCTATAATTAAACTTTTTTAGGTTCTCCAAGCATTGGTTCTACCTTAAACAATGTAATAGATAACCTTTTATATAATAAAAATGTTGTAAATGAAACTATTATTGCTTTTACTCCATTAAAAGGTATTAATCCAAATACTATATAATTAATTAATTCTTTTCCTGCCATATGCATGCCAAAAGCTGGTAATAATATATATATATTTACTAGTATAGCAACTATTTCTATAGATAAAAATCCTAATATCATTCCTATAATAGCAGTCTTTTTACTTTTTTTTCTATGATAAATAATTGATGCTGGTAATACTAATGAGATTCCTACTAAAAAGTTTGCTAATTCCCCGACTAATCCTGTTGCTGTTCCTTTAAACAATATTATTAAAATATTTTTAAATAATTCTATTATTACTCCAATTAAAGGTCCAAAAGCAAATGCACCCATAAGCGCTGGAACATCGCTTAAATCCATTCTTAACCATGGAAATGCAGGTATTACTGGAATTTCCACATACATAAGTATAAATGCAATAGCAGATAGTAATGAAATTTTAATCATTTTGTTTAGTTTTTTTTCTTGTTTCATTTAAAAATACCCCCTATTATACACTTCTAGGAATTAATAAAGCATAAAAAACCCTAACATAAATGTTAGGGCGAGATAACTATATCTATAGTAAAGCTTGTATTAATCTTCTTTCATCCAGACTGTACTGTCGGCTTCGGAATTTAACCGAATCATGCCATAAGGCTCGCGGGCTTTACCGCCGGTGGGGAATTACACCCCGCCCTGAAGAGTATTAAATTGTTTATTGTTTTAAACTAATTATATATTAATTTTTCAAAAAAAACAATATAATATTATTTACTCAACGAAAACTCTAATAGTGCCAGATATTTTATTGTATCTTGCAGATTTTTTTATAAGATTTTCTATATACTCAGGAAAATTTTTATTTACTTCAGTGCTAAATGCTTCCTTTAAAAATGCTATACATTCATAGCAAATTCTAATATCTCTGCCACCTTCTAAATATAAATGTTCTAAAGCACTTTCATAGCTTATTTCTCTGCATTCATTGTTTTTAGCCATATTTACTATGTCATTAGCATCTTCTGCGGATTGCAGTTTTAATAGTATCTCTTTATTTTCATCATCAGTTAAATTGTACATTTTTAGCTGAGATTCAATAAAGTCTTTAAACCCTTCAAGTAAAATATCTTCTTTTAATGTATATAATATAACTTTATCTGATTCCTTTTTATCATAAAAAGTTAAATCCACTTTCTTATCTAAATCTACTTCTATTTTTCTTAAGTCTATATTATGTATTTCTAAATCTGGCTTACATATAATTATATTATGGCAAATTCCAGCAAATAAGTACTTTTCCATATTATCTCTCTCCCACTAAAAATATAATAACTTTATAAATCTAAAATTTATTTTTTTATTAATTAACTAATTTTAAACTTTATTTATAAACTCTAAATTTTTTATTTAAAACATTATAAAAATACAGCTATTTAATGCAAAAATCAATAATTAAATTCTGTTTTATTTCTGCATTTTATATCATTTTTAGACATTCTTCTTTATTTTGCCCTACTTACCTCAATATTAATCACTGTTTTATCTTATTGTATATATCTTAATTTTAATTATATTTATAATTTGCATATAATTATAGGGTTCCAAATTAAATCTTAAACTTATTCATTTATCAAATGAGAAAATTCAAATTAATGTTTTATCAATAACT
>NZ_LFRG01000004.1:0-116207 GCF_001573875.1 Clostridium sp. ATCC 25772 | reverse complement strand
ACCGCCGTGTACCGAACGGTACGCACGGTGGTGTGAGAGGACGGAAAATAAAATAATTATTTTCCTCCTACTCGATTAAGCGTTATAATAATATATATTGTAATATGATTTAAATATAAAAATATTCAATTTTTATTTTAGATAATGAATAAATTAATAAATGGTATATAAAATATAATTTTAATAGAAACTAAAATAATATTAATATATAGCACTGTTTTAAGAAAAAATACATAAATGTATTAATTTTTTGAAATTAGTAACTGAATTTTTTAAAAATTCATATGCTTAATAATTAGTAAACAATATACTTTCTAAAAAATGAAAAAACTATATAAAACTGTCGATTAAAGTAGTATTATAATTATAGAAAATTTATTTTTAGTTGACTAAGACCTAAATAAGGGGTGTAATTTGAGATGACTTTTGATGAGAAATTAACAGTTCTTGCTTTGGGAGTAAGAATGATGATATGGAATAAATATAAAGATAACGAATACAAAATTCATAAAGTGAAGTATGGTCATAATCATAGAAAATATACCTTAATATTAGAAGGACATAAGCCTAAAAAACGTACTTTGATATATTTTATACATGGTGGAGGATGGATGTCTGGAAATCCATTTTCATTTAAAGCTATAGCGAAGTTTTTTGCTAAAAAGGGATATACTGTAGTACTTCCAGCATATAGATTAGCACCTAAATATAAATATCCCTGCCAAATAGAAGACGTATTTTTAGGTTTTCAAGATTTTTTAGAAAAATATTGGCACATGTCAGATTGTGATGATGTTATAGTTATAGGTTTTTCAGCAGGCTCAGAACTTGGAGCAAATTTAGTTTTTAACAAAAAACTTCAAGAAAGATATGAAATAGATCCATCTATATTTAAGGCATTTTTTGCAATAAGTGGTGTGTTAGATTTTTCTAAGTTTACATCTAAAAGAGCTCAAAAATATTTAAATGGATATTTAGGTGGAACTAAATATGAAGGTAAAGTTAATCCATTAAATTTAATTACTGAAAAACCTGAGTTTCCAGTGTTCTGTCTTCATGGGGATTTAGATGAGCTAGTTCCTAAGGAATGTGCATATAATTTTGTGGAGAGAGTACGTGGGTTTGGGGGAAATGCAGATATTACCCTTATAAAAGAAAAATATCATTCTAATATATTAAATTTATGGATTGGACATGGAGAGGAAGATACAAATATATTTTTTGACTTATTAAAAAAATGTGATAATAAAAATTAAAAACCATATGTTAAAGGAGAATATATATGATAAATGTTACTTTATTAGGTTGTGGAGGTGGAATGCCAATGCCCTTTAGAAATTTAGCTTCATTACTAATAAATTATAAAGGAAGAAAAATACTAATAGATTGTGGTGAAGGCACACAGGTATCAATGAGACTTGCTAAATCTGGATTTAAATCCATTGATATTATATGCATAACACATATACATGGAGATCATATAGTAGGATTACCAGGGCTTTTATCCACTATTGGCAATAGTGGTAGAGAAGAAGAGCTTATTATAATAGGACCAGAAGGAATAAAGGATACAATTGAAGGATTAAGTGTTATTTGTCCATATTTGCCTTATGAAATCAAAGTGATAGAGGCACCTAAGAAAAATTTAAAGTTTGAATTAAAAGATAAATTTGAACTTACTAATGATTATTCTGATATAGAAATAAGCATGATAGATTTAGAACATTCATCACCTTGCTTAGGATATGGGTTTTACATAAATAGAAAAAGAAAATTTGATGTGGATAAAGCGGTTAATAATAATGTACCTAAAATACTTTGGAGCAAACTTCAAAAGCACAATAGTTATGAATTTGAAGGAAAATTATATTTTAGTGATATGGTTTTAGGAGATAAAAGAAGGGGTTTGAAATTAAGTTATATAACAGACAGCCGTCCAATAGATTCAATAAAAGAATTTATAAAAGGTAGTGACTTGTTTATTTGTGAAGGTACTTATGGCAGTGATGATGATATAGAAAAAGCTATAAAAAATAAACATATGACTTTTAGAGAAGCAGCATCCTTAGCTAAGGAAGGTGAAGTTAAAAAACTTATATTAACTCATTTTTCACCGTCACTTATAGAACCAGATCAGTATATTGAAAATGGAAAAGAAGTTTTTAAAAATACTATATTAGGATCAGATAGAATGGAAGAAAACTTAACTTTTAAATAATGTTTTTGGAAGTCTATAGAAAAAGTATAGGATTTTATTGACAAGTTTATGTCAAAATGTTATAATAATTTCAAAAGTTGAATAAATTATCTTCAGGGCAAGGTGAAATTCCTTACCGGCGGTAAAGCCCGCGAGCTATTTTAGCATGATTTGGTGAAATTCCAAGGCCGACAGTAAAGTCTGGATGAAAGAAGAGAAAATATTAGAATTGATTAGATTTTATATTTTTTGAATTTCAATGCTCTGAGCCAATGGCTTGGAGCTTTAAATTTTAAATATAATTTAAATAATTTTTGTTTAAAAATAAATTATTTGGAATGCTAATTCTAATTTGTACAATTAATATATGCCCTGGGTGAAATTTGCCTGGGGCATTTCTTATTTATATTTTAAATAAATGAATTGATAAGGAGTGATAAAATGGATGAATTCTTTATGGAAAAGGCAATAAGACTTGCGAAATTTGGAGAAGGAAAAGTAAACCCTAATCCACTTGTTGGAGCTGTAATTGTAAAAGAAAATAGAATAATATCACAAGGCTATCATGAAAAGTTTGGACAACCTCATGCTGAAATTAATGCTATAGAGTCATCAAGAGAAATCCTAAAAGATGCTACTATATATGTGACATTAGAGCCATGTTGTCATTATGGTAAAACTCCACCTTGTGTAGATAAAATTATAGAGAATAAATTTAAAAGAGTGGTTGTGGGAACATTAGATCCTAATCCATTAGTTTCAGGGAAGGGAGTAAAAAAACTTAGAGAAAATGGAATTGAAGTATTAGTGGGGGTTTTAGAAGAAAAATGTAAAGAGATAAATGAAATTTTTAATTATAACATGATAAAAAATAAACCTTTTGTTGCAATAAAATGGGCAATGACCTTAGATGGAAAAATTGCTACTAAAAATTATGATTCAAAATGGATAAGTTCAAAGAAATCAAGAATTTATGCTCATAAATTAAGAAATAGATTTACAGCGGTGATGGTGGGAATAAATACTGTTTTGAAAGACAATCCTATGCTTACATGTAGATTGGATGGTGGTATTAACCCAATAAAAATAATTGTAGATAGTAATTTAAAAATTCCATTAGAGTGTAATTTAGTTAAAACAAAAGAAAGTAAAACTATAATAGCTACTATATGCAAAGATAAAGAAAAAATTTTAAAATTAAAGGAACTTGGAGTGGAAGTTATAGTTACAAAAGAAAATAAAAATAAAGTGGACTTAATTGATTTAACCTTAAATTTATATAAAAGAGGAATTGATAGTATTTTAGTAGAAGGTGGTGGAAACTTAATTTATAGCATATTAGAAGAAAAAATAGCAAATAAAATATATGCTTTTATATGTCCTAAAATTATAGGAGGAAGGGAGAGTGTCACCGCTGTAGAAGGTATTGGAAAGGAGAAAGTGTCAGAATGTTTTGAAATCAAAAAATGGAATATGAGAAAAATTGATAATGATATTTTGATAGAAGTAGAAGTTTGAATATTAAAATAATTCAAAATATTTAGAAAAAGGTGATGTGGTGTTTACAGGAATAGTAGAAGAAATAGGATTGGTTTTATCAATTAAAGATGTTGATAAATCTAAGGTAATTAAAATAAAGTGTAAGAAAGTTATAGAAGATATAGACATAGGGGATAGTATTTGTACAAATGGTGTATGTCTAACTGCAACAAAATTAGGTAAAGATTATTTTATTGCAGATGTTATGATGGAATCTTTAAAGCTTTCTAATATATCTAAATTAAAAGAGGGAGATAGCGTGAATTTAGAAAGAGCATTATCAGTTAATGGTAGACTTAATGGTCATATAGTTAGTGGTCATATAGACGGTATGGGCACAATAATAGGTGCTGAAAACCATGGAAATAGCACTGTAATAAAAGTTGAATGTAGCAATGAATTATTGCAATATATGGTATGTAAAGGGTCAGTTACATTGGATGGGACAAGCTTAACTATTTCAAGTTTAAAAGAAAATTACTTTGAAGTTTCTATAATACCACATACCAAAGATGAAAGTATTATTTTTAAAAAAAATATAGGACAAGCTATAAATATAGAATGTGATATGCTTTTAAAATATATAAAAAGACTTATGGATTTTAGTACATATAAAAGTAATGAAAATAATATAACTTTAAATTTATTAAAAGAAAATGGATTTATATAGGAGGAGATTAAAATGAATACAATTGAAGAGGCAATAGAGGATATAAAAAGAGGAAAAATGGTAATTGTTTTAGATGATGAGGATAGAGAAAATGAAGGTGACTTATTAATGGCGGCAGAAAAAGTTACTGGTGAGAGTATAAATTTTATGGCTACATATGGAAAAGGTCTTATTTGTACACCAATTAATGAAGAAATACTTGAAAATCTTAAAATAGGTCAAATGGTTGAGATAAATACAGATAATCACGAAACAGCATTTACTGTATCAATAGATAGTAATGATGTAACAACAGGAATATCTGCTTTTGAAAGGGCAATAACAATAAAAAAGCTTTTAGATTGTAATTCAAAACCAGAAGATTTTAGAAGACCAGGTCACGTATTTCCACTAAAAGCTAAAAAAGGTGGAGTTTTAAAAAGAGCTGGGCATACAGAAGCTGCTGTAGATTTAGCTACTTTAGCGGGATTTAAACCAGTTGGTGTTATTTGTGAAATAATAAGTGATGATGGAACTATGGCAAAAGGAAAACAATTACTAGAGTTTAGTAAGAAACATGATTTGAAAATGATAACAATAGAAAGTTTAATAGCTTATAGAAAGAAAAGAGAAAAATTAGTAAAATCAGTTGTGGAAACTAAAATGCCAACTAAATATGGAGATTTTAAGGCCATAGGATATGTTAATAAGTTAAATGGTGAGCATCATGTTGCATTAGTTAAAGGTGAGATTAAAAAAGATGAACCAGTATTAGTTAGAGTCCACTCAGAGTGTTTAACAGGTGATGCTTTTGGTTCTAAGAGATGTGATTGTGGAGAGCAATTATCAATGGCTATGGAGAAAATAAATAAAGAAGGTGCTGGAGTTTTATTATATATGAGACAGGAAGGTAGAGGCATAGGTCTTTTAAATAAATTAAAGGCTTATAAACTTCAAGATGAAGGTTTAGACACAGTGGAGGCAAATATTGCATTAGGATTTGAAGCTGATCTTAGGGACTATGGAATAGGGGCACAAATATTAAGTGATTTAGGCATAAAAAAAATAAGACTTATGACTAATAATCCTAAAAAGGTTTCTGGATTAAGTGGACATGATATAGAAATTGTAGAAAGAGTTCCAATAAAGATGAATCATAATGAAGAAAATTATTTTTACTTAAAAACTAAAAAAGAGAAAATGCAACATATTTTATAGAAGGAGTGATAAAAGTGAATATTTTACAAGGTGATTTAATAGGAAAAGGATTAAAATTTGCAATTATAGTTGGGAGATTTAATGAGTTTATAGGTTCTAAATTGCTTTCAGGAGCAGTGGATGGATTAAAAAGACATGGCGTTAAAGAAGAAGATATAGATATTGCATGGGTTCCAGGAGCATTTGAAATACCATTAATAGCTAAAAAACTAGCAAATAATGAAAAATATGATGGAGTGCTATGTTTAGGAGCAGTTATAAAAGGAGCAACACCACATTTTGATTATGTTTGTAGTGAAGTATCAAAAGGGGTTGCTACAGTATCATTAGAAACATCAAAACCAGTAATATTTGGAGTATTAACAACAAATTCTATAGAAGAGGCTATTGAAAGAGCTGGAACCAAAAGTGGAAATAAGGGATTTGATGCTGCAGTAACAGCAATAGAAATGGCAAATCTTATGAAGGTTATATAATTAAATTTTAAAATATAAGGCTATTGCAAAACTAAATTAAGAGATTTGGTTTTCCAATAGCTTTTTTCATTTATTTTGATACAGGATATATAGTGACAGTTATTTATTATATATAATGAATATTTAAATTTATTAATTTTGTAAAAATATTTAAAAATGAACTTAGTATTAAATTTTTTGAATATAAAAATACAAAATGTCAATGATTAAAATAAAGCATAAAAGTTAAGGAGTGTATTGAAATGCCAACTCAACCAAGAAAAAAAGAGAAACATGCAATATATCATATCATGATAAAAAGTGTTAAAGATAGGTTGCTATTTAAATCAGATGTAGATAAGGCAACTTTTATGACTAAATTAAAGGAAAGTCAAATAAAATATCCCTTTAAACTATATGCATATTGCTTAATGGATAATCATGCTCATTTACTTATAGATTCTCAGGAACAAGATATTTCTGTAGTAATGAAAAGTTTAAACTTAAGATATGTTAAATTTTACAATAAAAAGTATGAATTAGATTCACGTTTATGTAAAGGTAGATTTAAAAGTGAAATTATAAATAATGATAGATATCTATTAGCAGTGTCTTTATATATTCATAGAAATGCAAAAGATTTGCCAGGATTTAGAGAATGTCCACAAGAATATTTATTTTCAAGCATGTCTGTTTATTTAGGGGAAGAAGACCTATTTGGAGTTTTAGACATAGATAGAATATTAGAATTCTTAGATAAAAATAAGAGGGAAGCAAGAAAAGAATATGCAAATTTATTTAAATATACTATGGAAAATTACATAGAAGATTTTAAAAAAATGGATTTGAAAATAGAATTTAAAGAAGAAAAATTTATTAATGAAAAAGGTGTATTAAAATCCAATTATACCATAAAAGATGTAATTAACTTTGTAGCAGAAAAAGAAAACATACATTCTAATGAAATATTTATAAAAAATAGAAGTCATAATCAAAATGCTAGAGCAATGGTAACAATACTTGCTACGGCTTTCTGTGGTGAAAAATGTAAGGATATAGCTATAAAGTTTGGAAACTTAAGTGTCAGTAGGATATCGCAATTAGGTAATAGAGCAATAACTTTAATTTTAAAAAATAAACATTATAAAGAGATGTTTGAGAAATTTATAGCTTAGCATTAAAAATTAAATAAAAAAATAATTAAAACTCATAAGGAAATTGTAACTTAAAATTGAAATATAGAAAAATAATAAGTAAATGGACAAGCTTTATAAAACTTATAAAAAATATTAATATATTAATTTTGAAAGTGAATTTTATGAAAGATAAATGTTTAAAAATAAATTTGGTTAATGATTTTAAATCATTTTAAGGTGACAGTTATTAAATATTATACTTTACATAATATTTAATAACTGTCACCTTAAAAAATAACTAAAAAGTAATGAAAAAAATAAATATATGTCACTATATATGTTATAATAAGAGTTAAAATATGGTTTGGAGGTAATTTATGAAGTTTGAAGCATTGGTATTAGATTTTGATGGGACTATTGCAGATACTAGTGAAAGTATAATTTTAACTATGCAAGATACTTTAAAATATTTTAAGAATGAGGATATTGAGGATGAAGATATTAAGAGGTTAATAGGACTTCCTTTATTTGAAATGTTTAAAAGTATTAAAGGGTTTCAAGAGGAAAATATAAAATCAGCAGTGAAAGAGTATAGTATAAGATATAAAAATATATGTAAAAATACTGTTACTATGTTTGAAGGTGTAAAGGAAACTTTGGAAAATTTACATAAAAAAGGTGTAAAACTTACTATAGCAACAAGCAGGGGCAGAGATACGCTACTTTTATTTCTAAAAGAATTAGAAATTGAACATTTATTTTCTTTCGTTGCATGTTGTGATGATGTAACTAAGCATAAGCCTGCTCCAGATGTTGTTAATTTAGTGCTTGAAAAAATTAATGTTAATAAAAATAAGGCACTGGTTATTGGAGATACTATCTATGATGTTGGAATGGGGCAAAATGCGGGTTGTGAAAGTTGTGCTGTAACTTATGGAAATAACACTTTAGAAGAAATTAAGGGTTCTAATCCTGAATATATAATAGATAAGTTTAGTGATTTAATTTCTATTGTTGAAGGTTAATAATTAAGTTTAAAAAGGGTATTGTGTAATACACAGTAGTATGATAATATAAAATTATAAGTACTGTGTACTACATAGTACTTATTTTTAAAAGTAGGTACTGTGCAATACATAGTATGATTTAAAAATATTATGTATAAGTGAAATGGTAGATTACGATTTCATATTTTTTTAATCTACCTACTATGTATTACATAATATATTTGTAGAATAGGAGGTTAAAGTATGAGTACCCAACTAAGAAAGGGTGTGCTTGAAATATGTGTTTTGACTTTAATAAATAGTAAAGATATGTACGGATATGAAATTGTAGAAAACATATCTAAAGTTATGGATGTAAAAGAAAGCACAATTTATCCATTATTGAGGAGATTGACATCAGAAGGTAATTTTGAGACATATATTCAAAAATCAGAAGGCGGACCAGATAGAAAATATTATAAAATAACAGATTACGGAAAAGGTAATCTTAAAGATATGGTTGATGAGTGGGATAGGTTTGTTGAAGATGTAAATTTTATTCTTGAAAGATATCGAAAGGAGAGTATTAAATTTGAATAGAAAAGAATTTTTAGAAATATTAAGAGATTATTTAAGTGACAGTTTTAGCGAAAATGAAGTTTCAGATATAATAAGAGATTATGAAGAGTTTTTCTTAAATGGAGAGTTAGAAGGAAAAAGCGATGAGACCATAATAAGTTCCTTAGGTTCCCCTAAAACTATAGCAAATGATTTAAAAAGAGAAATGAAAAAAAGTGATGTAAATTCTAACCAAAAAAAAGATTATGGAAGAGAAGCTAAAAAAATTTGGGGAAAAACTAAAAGATTAGGAAAAAGAGGTATTGAAAGAAGTAAAGAATTTTTGAATTCTAATGATATTTTAAATGAGAAAATTCCTATATGGGGAGTTAAAGCAATTCTTATAATTTTAACATTGTTTTTGATAATGCCAACAATATTTATCATAACAGGAATAATTTCAGCAACATTAACTCTTATAGGATTTACAATAATGGATATAGGAGGGTATATAATTTCATTTCCTATGATGACTGCTAATATGTATATGGGTTTATTTATATTTTTTATGGCATTAGCAGGTACTGGAGTTATGTTAGCTCTTTGGACAATATATATATATATTGTTAAGTTTTTTAAAGATATAATTTTAAGATATATATCATGGGTTAAAACAAGAAAAATGTATATAAGAGTGAAAGAAAACAACACCTATAATGAAAGTTACAACAATAATACTTTAAGTTTAAGTAAAAATGAAGAGGTTGAACATGAAATAGATGATGAAGATAAGGAGGATAGCTACAATGAATAAAGGAAAAATTGCACTTATAACTGCTGCTATTTTAGTTGGAATAGGAACTATTGGTGCTATAGGAACAGGCGTTGTGGCAGTGCCCCAGTTTGTAGCTGATGTGCAGGATGTAAAAAATAACAATAAGCAAGCTATAGCCAAAGAAATATATTCAACTGAAGATGAAGTCTTGAATCTTGACATAAGCTCTAGTGGGAATGGAAAAGCTTCCGTTGAAATAAATCAAAGTAATGATAATTTAGTTAAAATAAAAACTTATAATTTCCCAATGGAAAAATTAGAGGTAAATCCAAGTTATGATATGGATAGTAAAACTTTAAAAATAAATAGTGAGATAATAGAATCTATGGAAATTCCTGAAGGTGATGGAAATATATTTGAAAGGATGTATAATGGATTTTTATATTCATTATCAGGAAACTACACAGGATCAAAAGTAATTATAGAAGTTCCAAAAGGAGTAAATATTAATTTAAAATCTGATGAAAATATTTCTTTAGAGGTTGAAAAAGCTTCCGTACTTTCTGATTCAATAAATTTTGATAGTTATTATGGTTATTGTTCTTTACCTAAATTTAATAGTTTAAAGCAAATAAAAATAAGAACAAATGGGAGTATAACAATGGATGTGAGAGAATTTATAAATGCTGATAGTGTTGAAATTTTAAGTTCACATGTCGATATTTCTAGTAATGGATTATTTAGTGATTATGAAAAAGTATCCAAACTTCCTAAAAATATAGATTTAAAAGCAAATAGTATTTCCATTGAATCTTATATTCCAATTGCACAAGATATTAAAATTAATGCTAATAATTATTTTAATATATCAATGGATTTGAATGAATATAACGTAAGTGGTAAAATTCAATTGGGAGATTATAATATAGATGAAATAGACGTATTAGAAAATATAGATAAATCTAAATTAAATATTAAGAATAATGTTATAGAAGGTGAATTTTCAAAGGGAGAAAGAGGCAATATTAAATTAAATGTGTTTTCAAATGGAAATGGTGAGTTGAAAAATGAGCAAAAAGAAAGCTTAGAATCTAAATTGATGTTAAATAGATAATTTATAATTCTATAGATTCTTTGACAAAGATAAATTTAAAACCATAATAAGTGTTAAAAATTAATTTATAAATTTAATTTTAGCTTATTTCTAAAGCTATATTAATTTGGAATTTTAGTTCTAATTTAATATAGCTTTTTATAATTTGCATGTTTGTTTTAATTTTATGAAAACAGGATAAAATCTACAATATATGATATAATTTTAAAATAGCTTATTTTTTAGTAAGTTAAAATTAAAATAGTTATTATAGAAATAATAAGGAAATAATAAGTAAATTTTTTATTTTGTGAATCATATTTTTTACAAAGTATATCTTATTGTAATTATTATTTTTTATGTATTATAAAAAAATTGCAAGTGGTGATAAAATGAAAAGTGTTATATTAGCGGAAAAACCTTCAGTTGCTAGAAATATAGCTGAGGCATTAAAGTGTAAAAGTAGGAAAGACGGATATATAGAAGGAGAAAACTATATAATAACTTGGGCCTTTGGTCATTTGCTAACTTTATATGATTGCAAAGATTATGACAAGGCATTAGCATTATGGAGCTTTGAAAATTTTCCATATATACCAGAAGAATTTAAATATAAAGTTAAACCAGATGATAAGAATAGAAGTAAAGAGGATAGCGGTGCAAAAAAACAACTTTCTATAATTAAATCTTTAGTTGAGAGAGAAGATGTAGAAAAAATAATATGTGCAACAGACTATGATAGAGAAGGTGAACTTATAGGGTTATTAATTTTTGATTATATTAAAGCTAAGAAACCTATATATAGAATTCTCATAAATGAATGGACAGAGGATGAAGTTAAAAGAGGTCTATCTAATTTAAAAACTAACGAAGATATGGAAAGTCTTCAAAGCGCTGGTTTGAGTAGACAATTAACTGATTGGGTAATTGGTATAAACTTTACGTCTGTTGCAACAATGAAATATTGTAGGGGTAAAGGTAACCTCTTAAATATAGGAAGAGTATTAATGCCTACATTAAAGATGGTTTATGATCGAGAAATGAAAATAGAAAAGTTTAACTCTGAAAAATTTTACGAACTTTACTGTGAGTTTGAAAATGATAATGGTAGTTATAAAGGAAAGTTTTTTCATAATAAATTAGAAAAGTTTAAAAATAAAGAGATGATGGAAAAATTAAAAAAGGAGATTGAAGGAAAAGAAGGAAAGGTCATAGAGAAAAAAATAGAAATTAAAAAAGAAAATCCAGGACCATTATTTAATTTAACTAACCTTCAAGGATATGTAACTAGTAAGTACAAAGGATATACTGCTGACAAAGTTTTAAAGGTATGTCAGAGCTTATATGAAAAAAAGTATATAACTTATCCTAGAACATCAAGTACTGCATTAGAAGAAAGTCTAAAAGATAAAGCAAAAAAAGTTTTAGACACTTTAAAAAAAGGATTATCTTTTGAAGATGAAATTAAATTTGTAGTTACCAAAAAGGTTTTTAATAATAGTAAAGTTGAAAGCCATAGTGCTATAATACCAACTTACTTAAAACCTAAAGATTTAACAAAAGAAGAAAAGGAAGTATATGAATCTATAAAAAATAGATTTATAGCTCAATTTATGGAAAGTGCTGAATTTGAACATACTGAAATAATAACCTCTGTAAAAGGAGAAAATTATGATAGATTATTTATATCTAAAGGTAAAATTTTACGAAAAGAAGGTTATTTAAAAATTGAGAAATATAATGGAAAAGATGAGTTACTACCTAAAATTGAAAAAGATGAAATTGTACAAATGGTAGATATAAAGGTTGAAGAAAAGAAAACAAAACCACCGGCGCATCATACTGAAAAAACATTACTTAAGGCTATGGAAACCTGTGGTAAAAGTAACAATAATAATAGTGAGGAAAATGAAGATAAGGATACATCCTTGGTTTTAGCTGGATACTCTATAGGAACTGCAGCTACAAGAGCAGAGACTATAAATAAGTTGAAATATGCAGGGTATATAACAACCAAAGGAAAATCTCTTCTTATAACTGAAAAAGGTAAAAAACTTATAGAAACTTTCCCAATAAAAGAGCTTTTAGATACTGATTATACTGGAAGAATGGAGAAGGCTCTTGCAGATATGGAAAAAGGCAAGTTTAATAAGGATACTTTCTTGAATTATATATATAAGTTCACTAAAGAAGGAGTAATAAAAATAAAACGTCATAGAGCTGATCTTATATGTGACACTAGAAAATCAAAATAAAAAATTCATAAATTTCCTTATAAATTGTAGAGTAATTTATGTATATTCAAAGGAGTATATATAAGAAAGAAAGTGACTTTAGTGTAGATAAATTTAGATTTGAAAAAGAAAACAAGACGTGTAAAAAACAAGTTATTTAATTTTATAACTTGTTTTTATTTAAAAAATATATTATAATTTATGCTGTTGCTATCTATTCAAAAAAAGTAACAGTTAAAAATCTTAACTTAATATATAATTTATAAAAAATAATTACAGAAATTTATAAATTAATGAATAGATTAGAATTTTTTATATAAACTAATTTATGGAAAAGATTAATTTGATAAAAAATATTAAATTTAGATTAAAAGGAGTTTTTGATGTGTCGAGAATGATTTTTGTTTCTAAGGGAAAAAAGATAAAAAAGAAAAGAAATAGAAAAATTTTAGCTAGTATAGCTTTAAGCTTACTAACAATAATTTGTATATCGGATTCTAAGAATAATCTTCAAAAAAATACAATAGTAGCTAAAAATGATACTAAAGCTTTGAATTTATCAGAATCTAATAATAAAGAAGGTCTTAAAACTGTAAAATCTAATGATGAAATAAATGTAACCTTAAATGACTTAGAAAAAGATAATTCTAAGATTTCAAGAGGTGGAGATGTAGAGGAAAAATCAATTTCTAAAGAAAAATCTTTAGATGATGTAAATAGTGATATAGTTAGAGGTATTACAGTAAGTTCGCAAAAGGAAATTGTTAAATCAGCTAAGCCACAGATTGAAAATTTAGATTGGTTTAGTAAGGCACAATATGTTTATCCAATAGGTGCCGTTGCGGAAGTTGAAGATGTTTATACTGGTAAAACCTTTAAATTAAAACGTACTTTTGGAACAAACCATGCAGATGTTGAAGCATTAACAAGAGAAGATAGTGAAGTTATAAAAAATGTATGGGGTGGAAATTACTCTTGGGAAAGAAGGCCGGTTATAGTTTCTGTAAGCGGTAAAAGAATAGCAGCATCTATGGCAGCAATGCCTCATGCAGGTAATGATGCTTATCCAGCTCTAGCTGAAGCACCAGATTTATCTGGGGGGTATGGAACTGGTCAGAATCTGGATGTAGTTAAAAATAATGGAATGGATGGTGTATGTGATTTACACTTTTTAAATAGTATGAGACATAGTGATGGATCAATTACAGAAGGCGTAGATGAAGAGCATCAGAGGTGTATATCTATAGCTGCAAGTAAAAAGTAATTAATAAATATACATATTAAGAAAGTGATATGGGTATGCTGTATCACTTTTTTTCATATAAAATTTTAAATTAGTGTCTTTACTGAAGATATTTATGAGATTAAAATATCTTAACAATATTTTAGTTTAGAATTAAATTAATATCTTATATATAGCTTACTTTCTTGAAAAAAGCACTGATTGAAAATCAGTGCTTTTGAAATATAATATACTATTTTTATCTATAAAATCTAACAGATCTTCTTTTACGATCTTTT
Organism: Clostridium sp. ATCC 25772; assembly: GCF_001573875.1. Taxonomy (NCBI): domain Bacteria; kingdom Bacillati; phylum Bacillota; class Clostridia; order Eubacteriales; family Clostridiaceae; genus Clostridium; species Clostridium sp. ATCC 25772. The sequence goes on along the minus strand of NZ_LFRG01000004.1, from coordinate 101,846 downwards.
CTTTTATTTATAAATTTTAATATAATAACAATTAAAGCTGTTATTATAGCAAGTACTACTATGTATACTAGTATGTTTTGTTTAACTAAATCCATCTTTGATATTGTTGGATATAAATCATATTGATTTATAGTATCTTTAATTTTTACAGTAACTTTACCTATTGGCTTGTTTTTATTTAATTTCCAAGCGCTAACATCATTAAGTTCATATTTAACTTCAGGTTCTAATGATGTTTCATAAGCTAATACATCTTCTTTTACTGTAACTGGAACTCTTATAGTTCTCTCAGGCCCTAATAAAGGAAAAACCTTATACTTTAAAGTTTTACTTTCAAGTTCAGTATCCTTTGCTAGTAGTGACTTTTTCTCTGCATTATAGCTATAATCAGCTAATTTGGCAACATCTTCAAAGACTTTGCTATCTTCTGGAAGATTATATTCAGAGTTAAGAACTACTGTTGCAATTTTACGACCATCTCTTTCATATACTGCAGCTAAGCATCTACCTGCTTTTTCAGTATATCCAGTTTTACCACCGATATTTCCATTTTCACCAAGAATTTTATTTCTATTTTCAACCTTAGCAGTTGGTCCATTAGTAGATTTTACTTCAGATTCTTTTTTACCTAATATAGAACTTGTCCATTCGTTCTCCATAACAGCTTTTAAAAGTATTGATAAATCATAAGATGTTGTTAAATGATCATTTATGTTATCATCTAATCCATTAGGTGTTACAAAATGAGTATTTGTCATTTTCAACTCTTTAGCTTTATCATTCATCATCTTAACGAAATTATCTACAGTCCCGCCAATGTTTTTAGCAATCATATAAGCTATGTCATTTCCAGAATATAAAAGTAAAATATCCATTGCATTAGCAGCGGTAAAAGTATCTCCAGGAGTAACTGGATGAACATTTAATCCGTATGAAAAAGGTGCTTCATTTAATGCCTCTTTAGGATAAGTAAGTAAATCATTTTTCTGCTTATTCTCTGCTAATAATAATGCAGTCATAAGTTTAGTTACACTAGCTGGAAACATTTGATTATCTATATTTTTAGCGTATATGATATCATTAGTTTCTAAGTCAACAGAAATAGCAGAAGTACCTATTAAATTTAAGTCTTCAGATGCTTCCTTTGCTAAGACTGTTGTTGAAAAAATGGAAGTAAATATCAAAGTGGATGCAATGATTTTTTTAAGCTTCTTCAACGTTCTCTTCTCCTTCACTATTTTAAATTTCTACATAAGTATAGCATTTAAACTAATATTCAACAAGTTATATAAGTAAACTTTATCTTTTATTAAAGGCAATTTTTGTTATAAATTTAAATATAACTTTAAATTTTAAAGTTATATTTAGATATTGATTTATTTTCGACATATCTTTATAAATATAAAAAATATATTGAAAATAATATTGTGATTTTGCAATAATGTTACTATAGGATTAAAAAATAGTAAATTTATAGAAGGTGATTTTATGAAAAGTATAGTTCTTATTACTGGAGCTACTAGTGGAATTGGAATGGAGTTTGCTAAAATTTTTGCAAAAGAAGGATATAATCTATTTTTAGTTGGTAGAAATGAAAACGCGCTTTTAAACTTAAAAAAGAGTTTAGTAAAAGATTTTAATATAAATGTAGATGGCTTAGTTGTAGATTTAAGCAAAAGAATGGAAATTGAAAATCTATATCATTATATAATTAAAAACAACTATACAGTAGAAATCTTGATAAATAATGCTGGGCTTGGATATAATGGAGAATTTGATGATATCAGTATAGATAAACATCTTCAAGTTATAGATGTAAATATAAGAGGATTAACCATATTAACCAGTTTTATTATTAAAGACATGAAAAAAGAAAGAAAAGGTAAAATTTTAAATGTAGCTTCTACTGGTGCATATCAGCCTGGATCCTTTATAGCTACATATTATGCATCTAAAGCATATGTATTATCCTTTTCTTATGCACTGAAAGAAGAATTAAAACCATATAAAATAACAGTTACGGCCTTATGTCCTGGTGCTACAAAGACTAATTTTTCTAAAAGAGCAGGAAAATCAGATTTAAATATAGCAATGAATCCATATTATGTGGCATATAAAGGATATAAAGGTTTAATGAAAGGAAAAGGAAATGTAATTCCTGGAATATTGAATAAAATTGCAGTGTTTTTATCTAAAATATCCCCTAATATAGTAAATAGTAAAGTAGTTGCAAATATTCAGTATAAAGCTTATAAAAATTATATAGATAAAAAAGATAAGTAACAAATTAATAACTAGGGCTATATAAAATTATTAAATGGTTAATACTTATAATAGCAAAATGTAAAAGTTTTAATAATTTTATAAGGAAGTGTTATTATGAGGTTAGATAAAAATTTTTCTATGTGTTTTCCACCACAACATCAAAAAATTCAACCAGGTAAAGAGTGTGATATGGTCCCATTACCAATATTTCAACTGGATGAATATAGTTTTTGTGGAAATAGATTAAAAGATAAAGTAGCAATAATAACTGGAGGAGATAGCGGAATTGGCAGGGCTGTTTCAATAGCTTATGCTATGGAAGGTGCTAAAGTTGTTATAGTTTATTTAAACGAGGAAAAAGATGCAAATTTTACAAAAAAAATTATTACAGAAAATAATGGTGAATGTCTTCTTATAAATGGAGATATCGGTGATGAAAAATTTTGTAATGAAGTAGTAAAAAAAACTATGGACAAATTTTCAAAAATAGATATACTAGTCAATAATGCAGCGGAGCAACATGTTTGTGAAAATTTAGAAGATATAACAAAGGAACAATTCGAAAGAACTTTTAAAACTAATATGTTTGGTGCATTTTATTTAACCAAAGAAGTGGTAAAACATATGAAAAGTGGTTCAGTTATAATAAATACAACATCAGTTGTTGCATATCATGGACATGAAACTTTAATAGATTATTCATGCACCAAGGGAGCACTTACATCTTTTACTCGTTCTTTGGCATTAAATTTAGCTAAGAAAGGAATAAGAGTAAATGCCGTAGCACCAGGACCAATTTGGACTCCACTTATACCAGCATCCTTTGATGAGCAAAAGGTTTCTAAGTTTGGCAGTCAAACAGCATTAAAAAGGGCAGGTCAACCGGTAGAACTTGCAGAATCCTATGTATTTTTAGCTTCAAAAGGTGCTTCTTATATAACTGGAGAAACAATACATGTAAATGGTGGTGAAATAGTAAATAGCTAAAAATATAAATTTAATTAATAAATAGTTAAGAAATAATTTAGCTATCTTTATAGTTAAGATAGGGGGAGTTTATGAAATTAGAAAAAGATTTTTTCAATAGAGATGCGAGAGTAGTAGCTGAAGAACTTTTAGGAAAAGTTTTAGTTTCAAATTATAATGGTAAAATCTTAAAAGGAAAAATAGTAGAAACAGAAGCATATATAGGTGAAATAGATAAAGCATCTCATGCTTACGGAGGCAAAAGAACTAAAAGAACTGAGCCACTATATGGAGAGCCATACACTGCATATGTATATTTTATATATGGCATGTACTATTGCTTTAATATAATAACCAATAAAAAAGATATTCCAGAAGGGGTACTTATAAGAGCAATAGAGCCTATAGAAGGTATTAATATTATGTCTAACTTAAGATTTGGAAAAGATTACTCTGATCTTAATAAAAATCAAATTAAAGTTTTATCTAATGGTCCAGGAAAACTGTGTATTGCTATGAACATATCTAAAGATGATAATTATGAAGATATGAATAAAAGTAATAAAATTTATGTAGAAAATAACAAAATAGATAATTTTCAAATAATAAAAACTAAAAGAATAGGCATAGATTATGCAGAAGAAGCAGTAGACTTTTTATGGAGATATTATATAAAAGATAATAAATACATATCTAAAAAGTAAATCTAACTAAAGTTTTTTATATCATTTACTGTAATTAATAGTCATATATTATATATATACTATTAAGATAAAAGGGTGAATTAATATTGAATGATTTATTGACTACAGTACCTTTGTATTTAAATGGGGGATTAATACAAGATTTATCAGGGCTTTTAATTGATGGATATATACAAACTAAAACACTTAAATGTATTACAGAAGATATGGGAAATGCAAGACTTGAAAAGTACTTAAAAGATACTAATAAAATAGAAAAAGATAAAAGTCCAATAGGCCTTGATGGTACTAACGAAGGGTTAACAAGAGGTACATTGGATGGTAGGGCAATTAATCGTGAAGAATATAGTATTAGTAAAACCTATGCCACATTTTCATTTTTCAGACAAGTTAGAGAATCTATGAATGATAATAATATGTATAGTGTAATAAATAGTAAAGATATAATTTTAGGCAAAGTTAAACCTGGAAATCATGTAGAATTCTATGGGGTGGTAAGTAGTATGTCTATTCTTTCAAATATAAATGAAATGATAGATACAATAAGTTGTTATGATATAACTTTATTAAATGGACTTTTACCAAAAGATACTTTAATAAATTATAATACTATTATAAATCAACTTAATATGATAAAAAAATATTTAACTTTAAACAACACTTTTGATATGATAATGGACTTAGGTTGTTGTAAAGCTATAATAAATGTTCATAATGATAATTTTATATCTAAAACCACTCATAGTTATGATTTTTGTAATTGTAATTGTACAGTTATGGGCAAAGTAATATGTGTTTGCAATAAAAATCAACATGTAGATTTATTAAGAAAATCATGTAATGGAGATTTTTTTAGAAAACTTATATTAAATATGAAACCTTATTTTGAAATTTTAGAAAAACAAGGAATAGTTTTACCAGAAATAATAGATGAAAAGTTATGTGCTACTAAGATAAATGGTCCATGTATACAAATTATACCGATAGCTATGTACCAATAAATCTATAAAAAACATAAATAAGATTATATAAGATTTAATTACACTTATCTTATATAATCTTATTTTTTATTATTTAATAATAATTGACAAAGTTTTTACTAAGTAAGTTTACATAATTTAAATTAAGTATTTAATTAAAAGTGTAAACTAAAAAATATAAAATATTGTAATTAAAAGTAATATAATACCAATTTTGAAATTAAACTATAGTATATAGGAATCTATAAAAGGAGTAGCTTAATTGAAAAGATATATTAAAAATACAAAATTAATATTTAAAAAAATAGATATGTTAATGAAAAAGATTAATATTAATAAAAAAGATGGTAATGAATTTTTAAATAAAGGGATTTTAAATTATAAAAACAATGATTATAAAGAGGCAAAGAAATTTTTAGAAATTGCTTTGAATTTAGGGTTTTTAGATGCATCATATTATTTAGGTTTAATACATTTAGATGATAGATTTGAATATTTTAATTATGAAAAGGCAAAAGAGTATTTCTATATTTCTGCAATTAAAGGTAATAGTTCAGCACAAAATAATTTAGGTGCACTTTTTTTAAATGTATATAAAGACTATGAAAAAGCAATAAAGTGGTTTAAATTATCTGCACAAAGTGGTGAGATAAAGGCTCAAAGCAATCTAGGACAAATTTATTATAAAGGATTAGGTGTAGAAGTTGATTATATAGAAGCGGAAAAATGGTTAAAAAAAGCTAGTATAAATGGTTATAAATTTGCAGATGAATTTTTATATAATTTGTATGATGAAGATGGAAATATAATTGACATAAAAAACAAAAAAATATCTATAAAAAATGGAATAGAAAAAGGTGAATGTAAAAGCTTTTATGAAATGGGACAATTGTATGCAAATGGATTGGGCGTTTCAAAAGATTATGAAAAAGCAGTAGAATATTTTCATAAAGCAGCAGAATTAGGTTATGAAGACGCCTATGAGATGTTAGGTTCTATATACTGGGTTGGGCTTGATAATATAGATAGAGATTATAAAAAATCTAGATATTGGTATGAAAAAGCAGCAGCGCTTGGAAATCCAAAGGCAAAATTAAATTTAGGAGTTATATATAGCAAAGGGTTGTCTGTTAAAAAAGATTATGAAAAAGCATTTAATTTTTATCTTAGTGCTGCAAAAGATGGAAAAATGGAAGCACAATTTAATGTGGCATGTAATTTTCAAGATGGAAAAGGTGTAGAGAAGAATGACAAAGAAGCTGTAAAGTGGTTTTTAAAGGCTGCTGAATCTGGTGACAAAGATGCTAAATATGAATTAGGATTGTGTTATAAATATGGAAAAGGTGTAGAAAAAAATTTAAATATGGCAACTAATTATTTTATTGATAGTTTTGAAAATGGCTGTAAATTATCAGAAAATCATTTAAAAGATATAAGAAAAATAGAGAAGTTAAGTAAAAACATAATTTTCACACCAAAATTTTATAAAAATTACATTGTTAAAAATGAATATAAAATTGAAATACCAATAGAATGGGATATTGATATTATATATAATGACGATGAAAAAAAGGATTTAAAAATAATTGGTAAAAGTGATAAATATAAAATTAATGATATAAAATTATGGATTACTTTTGTTGAGTTTCCATACTCTAATAAATTAGAGTTAGCAAAATATATGAAAGGTATGGGAGTAGATAATATAAAAAAATTTAAAATAAATGATAATGATGCATTATCATTTACAAAGGAAAATACTATAGGAAAGACAAGAGAAATATATATTATAAGAGGAGAAAACAGTATATATTTTTTAAAAATATCCTTAGATTCATATATTAAGGATGAATATAGACAGGTAATAAATCATATATTGAATAGTTTTAAAATACTTAATATAAAAAGACATGTTTATGATAAACAATTAGTAAATGAAATGACTAAAAAAGCTATAAATTTATTTAATATAATAAATAATGATGATTAATATAGGGAAACAAGATGAAGTGTTGAATTCTAAGCGATTCTGAGCATGTCTCACTATTTTAGGCATCCAAATTTTGAAATGGATAATTTAAAAAGCCAACTTATAACTATATATAAAAAAAAGTTTAAATTTTAACTTGTTAAATTTAAAGTTAATTAAATATTAATTGATACTCAGTCATATAAATAGAAATGTAAAATTAAAATAGGATATGTAAAACTTTTATTGAGGTGATTTAAAATGAAAGCAATTATTAATGCTAAAATATATGATTTTAATAACTTTATAGAAAATGGATATGTTATTTTTGATGACAAAATAATTGAAGTTGGGAATATGACTAATTTTAATAGAGATGATATAGAAATTATAGATTGTAAAAATTCTATAGTAATGCCTGGATTGGTAAATGGACATACACACATTTTACCAGAAATTTCAAAAGAACCAAGCATATGGAATGAATTGAAAAATAAAGGTTGTTATTATAATGGATTAATGTTTGGAATTGAGTGTATAAAAAATGGTGTTACAACAATTATAGATCACAGTGGTGAAGAATGTAATAGTTTAGGAACCTTAAATGAATTAAAAAAAGCTATATGTGATAGTTTGTCATTAAGAGGTATATTCTCTTTTAGTACTAGTGAAGATTTAAATATTGATAACTGCATAAAAGAAAATATAGATTTTTTAGCTAATTCTAGTGAAAACTATACTGGATTATTTGGATTAAATTCATCTATGAATCTAAGTGATGAAACTTTGAAAAAAATTGAGAGCTATAAAAACCATGCACCTATCCATATTCATATAGCTGAAACTATAGATGATGTAGCAGATTGTATGTCTAAATATGAAAAAAGAATAATTGAGCGATTAAATGATTTGGATTTACTAACAGATAATTCATTACTTGCTCATTGTGTATATGTTAGTGATAGAGAAGCTCAATTATTAAATGAAAAAAATATATATGTAGCAGTAACTCCAACATCTAATATGAACAAAGGATTAGCATCTTTTAATTATTCTATGTTTGAAAAATATAATATTCCTTGCATAATTGGAACAGATGGATTAAGTGCTAACATTACAAGAGACTTTTCAAACCTAGTTTATACTATGAGAAGCAAATACAATAATTCTGATAGTTTTACATTAAATGATTTAGTAAAAGTTATAAAAAATAATTATGAATATGCAAATAAAATACTTAATATAAAAATAGGTAAAATAGAAAAAAATTATAAGAGTGATTTAATTATAATTCCTTATAAAGAAATAGTACCATTAGATGAAGAAAATATTTTAAATCATATATTCTATGAAGTATTTGATAGTTTTTCTCCAAAAGATGTTATATGTGATGGAAAATTTTTAATGAAAGACTATAAAGTTCTTTATGAAAATAAAAAGTTATATGAAGAACCTTTAAAGGTTAGAAGTTAAAAGAAACTTAATATAATATTTTATAAATGGAGGAGTTTTAAATGGATTTAAGTACAACTATTGGGGAATTGAAACTTAAAAATCCACTTATGCCTGCATCAGGGCCTTTAGTTAGCGATGATAATAAAATAAATATTTTAGCATCTTTTGGATTAGGTGCAATGGTTACAAAAACTATAGGTATAAAAGGTGCAATGGTACCTAAACCTTGCATATATGGAGGCAATAACAAAGTATTAAATTTAAATCTTTGGTCTGAATATCCTCATGAAAAATGGACTGAAGATTTTTTACCTAATATAAAAAGTTTTTTGAAGGAACCTTTAATAATTAGTATTGGTTATAGCAAGGAAGATATTATAGTTCTAATTTCCAAACTAGATAAATATGCTGATGGTTTTGAAATTTCTTTAGATTATAACATTGATTTAAAGGAAGCTGGAGACATAGTAAAATTGGCAAGGAAAACTACCACAAAACCTATATTTATCAAAATTAATAATTATATAAGAAATTTATTAGAGTTTGTAAAAATAATAAAAATAAATGGTGCAAATGGAATAGTAGCAGTACATTCATTAGGTCCAGCTATGGTAATAGATTTAAATGAAAGAGCTGTAAAGTTTGGTAATGAAAAGGGCGAAAGTTATGTTTCAGGTCCAATTGTAAAGCCCTTTGCATTAGCAACAATAAATCTAATAAGAGAAAACTTCAAAGATTTTACTATAATTGGTTCAGGTGGAGTATCATCAGCAGAAGATGTAATAGAGTTTTTATTATGTGGAGCAGATGCTGTACAAATGAGTTCTTCTGCAATGATACATGGTAGAGAAATATATAAAGAAATATTAAAAGAATTACCAACGACACTTGAAAAATATGGTTTTAGTTCAATTGAAGAAGTTAAAAATACAAGGTTGAAAAAAGGAGTAAAATTTGCTTCAAGTTACCCTATGGTAAATAATAATAAATGTATTTCATGTAAGATTTGCGAAAAGGTGTGTCCTTGTTTTGCAATAACAATAAATAAATATCCTATATTTAATAAGTCTTTATGTTTTTCATGTGGTCTTTGTGAAAGTAGATGTCCTCAGAAGGCGATAACTGGGGTAATTTAAGAATTAAAATAGAAAAGTAATATTAATTAATAATCATAAATAAAATATAAAAAACTTATATAATATAAAAGGGGGAATACTATAGGGAAACAAGCCCCAATCTAAATTTATTCAATAACTTTAAAATATTTTCATACAAAATGCAGTGTTAAATTCTAAGTGATTCGGAGCATGTCTCACTATTTTCAGTATCCAAGTTTTGGAATAAATAATTTTTAAAGTCAACTTGGAACTCTATATGATATTAGAAGCAAAAATGAGAGACCTAAAGTTAAAGGGAAAAAAGTTTATAAATAATGGAGAAACTATGGGAATTATTATAAGAAATGATAACTCTCAAATACCTATAGCTATTAAATGTTCAGATATGGATAAATTTTTAAGCCGTTTTGGCGACTATAGTAATATAGTTTTAAATGTTGAAGGAGAGAACATAAATACTAAAATACAAAATGTTGAAAGGCATGTTACACTTCATAACCCAATTCATGTAGAATTTAAAGAAATTAGTATTTAAAAATTATTATATAGATTTTGAAAGCAGTTTTAAAATAGAGTTTAAACTTTATTGCAAAACTGCTTTTTATGTTTTAAATTTATCTAATCGAAAAATAAATATTTACAAAAAATCTATATTAATATATACTACTGTATATACAGTAGTATATATTAATATAGATGGGGGAAATAAATATGAAATTAGATGTAAAGAAAATGGTTCAAGCATCATTGCTTATGGCAATTGCTATCATAATTCCACTGGTATTTGGTTCTACTTTAAGGGTTTATATACCACCTTTTAGTGCAACATTAGCATCACATGTTCCTATGTTTTTATCTATGTTTTTAGGAACATCAGTTGCATCAATTGTGGGACTAGGCTCTTCAATAGGTTTTTTATTTGCATTTCCAGATCCTGTAGTAGCCGCACGAGCATTTATGCATGTTGCTGTAGGGTTTTTAGGTGCTAAATTAGTTGATAAAAATTATAGTTTTAAAAAAGTGGTTTTATTTACTGCACCATTACACGGGGTTTTAGAAGCATTAATTGTAATGCCTTTTGGATTTAGTTTTAAAGATGCATTAATAATTGTAGGGGTAGGTACAATTATTCATCATATAGTAGATGGGGTTATAACAATACCAGTACTTAAAGCTTTAAAACTTGAGAAAAAGGTAGAAAATAATATAAAAAAAGAAATAGCATAAGAAATAAAAAACCTGTACTTATTAAATTTTATAAGTACAGGTTTTTTATTTCTTAAATATGTGTTAAATTTTAAAAAATATGTATTTATTTTGAATATAACCTGTATTATATAAGTAATAGTATAAGGTTCCAAGTTTACTCTTGAATTTATTTATTCTAAAACTTGGGTACCCAAAATAGTGAGACATGCTCCGAATCAATTAGAATTCAATACTGCATTTTCTACAAAAGTAAATTAAGATGGGGTCTGTTTTTCTATAATAATGCTTTATTTTAATAATACTAATCATAGGGGGATATCATGAGTTCAGTTTTGGTTTTAGATAATGTTTATAAAAAATACGGTAAAGTAGACATAATAAAAGGTGTAAGTTTTGATGTGAAAGAAGGAGAAATTTATGGTTTTTTAGGTCCTAATGGTGCAGGTAAAACTACTACTATTAGGATGGTTACAGGGCTTATAAAGCCAGACAAAGGGAACATTTTAATTAATGGTTTTGACATACAAAAACAATTTGTACATGCAATGGATTCTGTTGGTGCAATTGTTGAAAATCCAGATATGTATGGAGATTTTACTGGAAGGCAGAATTTAAATATTTTTGCTAAGCTTTATGGAAATGTTGATAAAAAACGTATTGATGAAGTTATTGAAATAATTGGACTTAAAGATAGAATTGATGATAAAGTTAAAAAATATTCTTTAGGCATGAAGCAAAGATTAGGGCTTGGTCAAGCTTTACTTCCAAATCCTAAGCTTCTAATATTAGATGAACCTACCAATGGATTAGATCCATCAGGAATTGTTGATTTTAGAAAAATAGTAAAGGATGTTGTAAGTGAATTTAATACAGCTGTTTTGGTATCTTCCCATATTTTAGCTGAAGTAGAACAGCTTTGCAGTAAAGTTGCTTTTATAGATAAAGGAAAGATTGTTTCCATTGAAAGTATCAATAATTTAAAAAGCGATAATAAAGAGCATATAAACATAAAAGTATCTGAAATAGAAAAAGCAAAGAATATTTTAAAAGAATTAGACTTTATAGATACTATAGAAGCTAAAGATAATTTATTAGCCTTAACGTGTAATAAAGATTCATTTCCAAATGTAATAAAAACTTTAACTTTAAATGATATAGACATATATGATGTTTATAAAGTTAAACAAAATCTTGAAAATAGGTTTATGGAAATTACAGAAGGAGTGAAATAATTGAAATTACTAAAAGTAGAAATTTATAAATTAGTAAAAAGTAAAAAATATATTATTTTTATACTCTCTCTAATTATTATGTTAGTTTTTAGTGGAGTAGGACTTTACAAAAATGCACAAAATGAAAAACCAGAGATAAAAATAAAAAACAATGAAAAACTTTTAGTAGATTATAGAGTAAAGGCACAAGATGAAAATTTAAGTGAAGATATGAAAAGAAGTTATGAGCAAAAGATAAAAGTTGTTGAAAAAGAAAATGAAGAATTAGAAGAAGAGATTAAAAATCCTAATTATAATTGGAAAATTAAGTTGGAGGAAGAAAATAAATTTTTAAAAGAAGGTATAGATAGCGCAAAAATAGCATTAGATTATAATCAAATTGAAGAAAATAATGGAAAAATTAAAATTAATAAATATTTATTAGATAATAATTTAGAGCCACGAAAAAAGTATGAAGTATCTTCTTATTTAGATATGAAAGAGGTTTTAGGTTCTTTGAATGTAATATTTTTACCAATGCTTGTAGTTATTTTAGCTTATGATTCAATAAGTGGTGAGTATCAAAATTCAACTATAAAATATTTAATGGCAAAGCCTATAAAAAGAAGTAGCATAATACTTGCTAAATTTTTATCTGCATTCTTATTAGCCTCTATAAGTATATTTCTATTAGAAATTATATTTTTAATTATTGTAGGAATTATATTTAACTTTGGTGATTATATGTATCCTGTAATAGTAGGAACAAGATACAATATAGATAAACTAGGAAATTTAAGTGCTATAAATAATAGCTCATATATAATTCCAATATATAAATATTTAATAAAATCATTAATGTTTCAATTTATAGCAATACTTCCTATAATAGCATTATCACTATTAATATCAGAAGAATGTAGTACTAATGGAAGTAGTTTAATAATTAATGCAACGATAAATATTGTTGCATCAATTATAACATTTATAACTCCATTAAACTTTTTGAAAAATGTATACCCATTTTGGTTTACATCTTATAATAACAGTATTTCTATAATAGATGGTATTATAAATTTAAAATTAAGTACAACAAATATAAACTTAAAATTAGGATTAATAGTTTGCTTGATATGGACTATTATTTTTTACTATATAGCCCATAGAAAATTTATAAAAAAAGATGTTGTATAAATGGAGGGTTATATATGATTAAGTTAATATCAATTGAGATAGCTAAGCTTGTTAGACGAAAAAAGTTCTTAATAGGAGTAGTATTGCTTTTTATACTTTCAATTTTTATAACTTTTTTAGGAATAAATTTTCAAAAGAAAAATGGAAATACCGAAAGTACTATAAACTTTCAAAAAAATTATATAAAAACTTTAAAAGAAGAATGTAAAATAAATAGTGGAAATGGGGAATATAGTGATATAGATTCAGCTTATAAAATGATAATAGAAGATAGTCAAAAAGAAATAGAGCATTTAGAAAATATGATAGATGAAAATATACCAAATAAAGAAAGATTAAAGATGAAGATTGACTATTGTGAAGAACGAAAGAAAAGATATAATTTTTCAGCATCTATGGTTGAATATTATAATGGTGAAATTCTTAAAAGTCAATATTATATAGATAATAATATTCCTTATGATTTTAAAGAAGGAATAAATGCTCTAGATCAATTAATATATAATATAATACCTAAAATTGGAGAATTAGGATTATTAATTATAGTAGCAGTTATGACAGCTGATATAGTGGCTGGTGAAAATAAGCCAGCTACTATAAAATTTATGTTAGTAAAACCAATTAAAAGATGGAAAATAATATTTTCAAAATTTATAGCAGCAGTATTATCTATAAATTTAATAATTTTAGCATTAGAGCTTTTAATGTTTATAGTAATTGGACTTATATATGGATTTGGAGATATGTCTTTTCCAAACATTGTAGGAACAACTTACGAATCTATTCCCCCATATTTAATAAGGGAATTAAAAGAGTTAGTTATTCCAATAGTAGGAAGTAGCTATTTAATTTCAAATGGAATGTTTTTATTACAAATATTAATACTACAATTTTTAGTTGTAACAGCAACAATAGCATTCTCATTTTTATTTTCAACAATATGCAATGATAGTAATACAGCATTAATACTTCCTATAATTTTTATAGTGGCTACTCAATGGATTAATAGTATAAAATCTGCCCCTAATAAAGGTAACCCAGTTCCACCAGGTGTTTTAAATAAAATATTACCATTTATATTTACTTCATACCCTGATGAATCTATTATTATATCAGGTAAAATAAATAAACTTTTGGGTATTAGTTTTGTAAATTTAAACTTCTCCATAATAGTTTTATTAGGATGGATTAGTATTTGTTATATTATAAGTAATATTATTTTTATAAAAAAGGATATTACAACGTAAAACTAATAAAAACTCCAACTTTATAAGGAAGTTGGAGTTTTATTATAGTATTATAAAACTATATTATTTAAATTTATATGTTTTTAAATCTATAATATGGGTTAAAATATTTTGTAGTAATTCTAAATTATAGTTATAATATGGTATAGACTTATACCATAAGTTTTAAATATATTAAATGAATGGAGCGATAATTATGACAAAGCTTATATCATGGAATGTTAACGGTCTTAGAGCTTGTGTGAAAAAGGGATTTTTAGAGTTTTTTAAAGAAATAGATGCAGATATATTTTGTATACAAGAAAGCAAATTACAGGAAGGTCAAATAGATTTAGCGTTAGATGGTTATTATGATTACTGGAATTATGCAGAAAAAAAAGGCTATTCAGGTACAGCTATATTTACAAAAAGAAAACCACTTTCTGTAAATTATGGCTTAGGTATTGAAAAGCATGATAATGAGGGAAGGGTAATAACTTTAGAATTTGAAGAATATTATGTAGTCACTGTTTATACTCCAAATTCTCAAACTGAACTTGCAAGATTAGACTATAGAATGGAATGGGAAGATGATTTTAGGTTATATTTAAAAGAATTAGAAAAAAATAAACCAGTTATTGTTTGTGGAGATTTAAATGTAGCACATAAGGAAATAGATTTGAAAAACCCTAAAACTAATAAAAAAAATGCAGGATTTACCAATGAAGAAAGAGCTAAGTTTACTGAACTTTTAGAATGTGGTTTTATAGATACATATAGATATTTTAATCCAGATAAAGAAGGAGTTTATTCATGGTGGTCCTATAGATTTAATGCAAGAAAAAATAATGCAGGATGGAGAATAGATTATTTTTGTGTATCTGAAGAGCTAGAGAAAAAATTAGAAAGCGTTAATATTCATACTGAAATATTAGGTTCAGATCATTGTCCAGTAGAACTTGTAATAAAATAACTATAAATAAAAATATAATTTAAAGAATCTGCCTTAAAACTTAGGTATATTTTAAGGCAGGTTCTTTTTATATAAAAATATTTTAAAATTATTGAATAAATTTAAATTGGAGTTTGTTTTCCTATAATTTTAAAAAAAATATTTTAATATCTCAAAATTTAATTGTTTTTATATAAAGTAATATTTTATTAGATTTCTTGATAGTAATTTTAGTTTTATAAATACTATATAGTTGTAATACATAGCCGTATAAAATTACTTTTTCAAATCTTTTTTATAATTATAATATAATAATTATATTCATTATAACTACACACAATTATTTACAAAAATATGAAATAAATTAAATTTATTACATTACTTATTGGAATACTAAATAAAAACTTTAATTATTTTATAAAAAAACAAAAACATACAAAATATTCTAAATGTTTAAAATAAATGTTGAAATTGAAAAATATTTGTAATATAATGAGTGTGACAAGTTAATAGAGATGGGATAGGTTCTTTCTTAGCAATAAGAAAGTTAAAATGGAAAGTGGTTAAAGTCCACTACAGCCCAAAGTTACTGTGAAACTGATGAATCCAAAAATACCACTGAGAGATATCTTGGGAAGGTTTGGTAGTAAGATGAAGTTAAGTCAGGAGACATGCCTATACTGGATTGAATCTTTCTTGGGAGAGATAAAATATCATGGATTTGCAAGCATTTATAAAATTGTTGTTTTTATTTTGCTTGTATAAAATATGCTATTTAAGTTCCCAATGGGAACTTTTTTTATTGCAAATTTTTAAAGAGTGGAGGTGATTTAATGAAAAAAAATTATAAAATTTTTCTAGCTATATTGTTAACAATTTTAATAGCATTTTCCGTTGCTTGGGGATGCGAAAGAGGGAAGACAACTACAACTACAACTGAAACTACTACAAATAAAGTAAAAAAAGATGATAGTAGTAGTAAAAAATCTAAAAAAGAAAATAAAAATGATAGCAAAAAAGACTCTAAAGAAAAATCAGAAAATAAAAAAGATGATAATAATAAAAATGAAGATAGTGATAAAGAGAATAAACAAAATATTTCGAATGTTGAAAAAAATAAAGAGGATTTATCACAAAAGGAAAATGCAAAAAATAATGATGATTCCAATGATAGTAGTAATAATACTTCAGATGTAGCAACTAAAAAGGAAGAAAGTCCTGAGGTTGTAGAGTCTAAACCTGAAGAAGATACCTTTACTATGATAATAGGCAAAGATATAAAGGGTTATACCGGTAAAAGTCCTCAACAAGTAAAAGAGTTAACATTAAAAGTAGAGGACGGTAAAAATGCAATGACGTATCTAAGAGAAAATACAGTTATGCAAGAAAATGGTGGATTTATTTTTGAAATTGATGGAATACACAATTTTTACCCTATACCTGAAAATCAAAAAACTCCAGAACAAAAAGCAAATGGAGTTAAAGGAATAGACTGGTTTATATATCTTAATGATAAAAAGACACCAGTAGGAGCAAATGATTTATATGTAAAAAAGGGAGACATACTTTTATTTGATTTTCATGAGTGGGATAAAAGAGAACTTTCACCACCAGAAGATTAAAACACATAACTAACATTAAATAACAAGAATTTTTAATAAGGGGATGAAGGGTTTATGAAAAAGCTTTTTAAGCAAAAGCTTAGTATTTTATTGCTATTTTTTAGCATGTTCATGTTCTTATTACCAGTAAATGCTTCTGCTAAAGTAAATGAAAGCAGAATATATGGTTCAGATAGAATAGAAACTGCTATAAAAATAAGTGAGCAAGGTTGGAAAAGTGGTTCTGATTATGTTTTTATTGCTTATGGGTATGACTTTGCAGATGCATTATCTGTTACTCCTCTTGCAAAAAAATATAACAGTCCTATAATATTATCAAATAAAAATGGCCTTACAGAAAATGCAATTAAGGAATTACAAAGGTTAAAACCTAAAAAGGCATTTATTCTAGGTGGCGAAAGAGCCCTTAGTGCTAATGTTGAAGCACAGATTAAAAAATGCAGCATAACAGAAACAGAAAGAATTTATGGTAGCACTAGATATGAAACTGCATTGAAGGTAAGTGAAAAACTTGGAACAAGTGACACTATATTCATATCTAATGGATTGAGTTATGCTGATGCACTTTCAGTTGCTACTATAGCAGCTCAGAAAGAAAGTCCAATTTTATATACAGAAAAAAATAACATTCCAAGTAAAGTAACAGAGTATATAAAAAAAGTTAACATATCTAAAGCATATTTTGTAGGTGGTACTAATGTAATAGATAATACTGTTGTAACAGGCATAAAAAATAGTGAAAGAATAGCTGGAAACGACAGATATTTAACTAATAAAGAAGTATTATCAAAATTTATTAATTACATAAGTTATGAAAATGTCTATTTTGTAAGAGGAAATGATTTTGCAGATGCTCTGTCAATTTCTCCAATAGCAGGACTTAAAAAAGCACCTATAATATTAACAAATAATAATTTAAATAGTGATGTGGAAAAAATTATAAATTCTAATATAACCTCTACTAGTAAATTAACTATAATTGGCGGAGAAAAAGTAGTACCTAGTAGTATATTAGATAAAATAGATTCAAATTTTTCTCAAACAAAATTATCAAAAGATAATGAAACTTTTGGAAATGTAGAAACTATTAAAGAAGTAAGAGGCGATATATTAGTAACTGGAAATAATGTAACTATAAATAATGTTAAATTAAATGGAAATTTAATATTGGACCCAGGTGAAAAAGGAACTGTAAATATTAAAGGAACTACTTGTAAGAATGTAATTGTAAAATCCGGTGACGTTAATAGTATAAATTTAACTAATGTAAAATCAGATAATCTTGTAGTTGAAAGTAAAAGTAATGTAGCAGTAAAGCTATTTGAAGATTCAACTATAAAAAATACAGAAGTTAAGTCAAATGCAATACTTAAAAATACAAAAGGGGATTTTGGAGCTTTAAAAGTTACAGGAACAAAAGAATCAAATTATAATATTGAACTTGAAGGAAGATTTGATAAAGAAGTATTAGTTAATTGCTCATCAAATATAAAATGTGATGATGTTAAGAATATCAAAATTGATAGTAAAGAAAGTAACTCTAAAGTTACATTAAAAGGCAAAGTAACTGATATTAATATAATTAATTGTTCTAATACAACTTTAGATGGGTCAATATCTAATGTAAAAATAGAAAATTCATCACAACTTACAATAGATAAGAATGCTACTGTTAAAAAAATTCAAGCACTAGATAAAAGTAAAATAACTATAAAAAATGGTGCAAAAGTAAACTTAATAGAAAAAAATAAGAATGTTACTATATCTGGTAATGCTGATAAAATAGTAGAAAATAATTCAGATAACGGTTCTGGTGGTAGTAGTTCTTCTGAAAAACCTAAAAATGATGAATTTAAATTAATCATTTCTAATGACGGAAATGAGATATTAAATAAAAATCTTAAAGTAGATTCTAAAAAAACAGCAATGGAATATTTAAAAGAAAATGCTGATATTAAAACTAATAATGGTTTTATAAATGAAATAAATAAAATAAAAAGTAAACCATTAAAAAAATTAAGCGAATCTGAAAGAAAGCAAGGTTATCTAGGAGCAGACTGGTTTATATATTTAAATGGAAAGAAAACACCTGTAGGGGCAAATGATGTTTTTGTAAAATCTGGTGATAAATTAGAATTAGAATACAGATTTTGGGATTGGCATGATTTAGTAGCACCTGGTGACCCAATGGAGTTACTAGTAGATGGAATAAACAAGAATGTAAAAGAAAATGAAGATATAAATATTGTAGTTACATGTGTAAATAGACCTGTATATGGAGCTACTATTAAAGTAGATGATAAAGAAGTTTCAACAACTAACATAGATGGTGAGGCTACTATAAAAATATCTTCAGCTGGAAAACATACTATATCTGTTTTAAAAGAAGGGGTAAAAGTTGAAAACCAAATAACGGTGTCATCAAACAATCAAGGTGGTGGAACAACAGAACCACCAAAAGATGGTGATGATAAAGATGATGGTATTAATGAAACTGATAAAGAAATTCAATTGTCAAAAGACAATGTAAAATTTGGTGATGAAAGTAAAATTAAAGAAGTAAATAAAGATATAGTAGTAAAAGGTAATAATATAGAAATAAGAAATATCAAGTTAAATGGAAATTTAATATTGGATCCAGGTGAAAAAGGAACTGTAAATATTAAAGGAACTACTTGTAAGAATGTAATTGTAAAATCTGGTGACGTTAATAGTATAAATTTAACTAATGTAAAATCAGATAATCTTACAGTGGAAAGTAAAAGTAATGTATCAGTAAAACTGTTTGAAGACTCAAAGATTAAAGGAACAGAAATCAAATCAAATGCAATACTTAAAAATACAAAAGGAGATTTTGGAGCTGTAAAAATTACAGGCTCAAAAGATTCAAATTATGATATTGCGTTTGAAGGAACCTTTGATAAAGAAATATTAGTTAATTGTCCATCAAAAATAAAATGTGAGGACGTTAAAAATATTAAAATTGGTAGTAAAGAAAAGGATTCAGAAAAAATTTCTAAAGTTATATTAAATGGGAAAATAGATACACTTAAAGTAAGAAATTGCTCTGATACTGTCCTATATGGAACAATAGCTAAAGTTAAGGTAGAGAATTCGTCTCAGCTTAAAATAGAAAAAACTGCAGTTGTAGAAAATATAGAAGCTATAGAAAAAAGTAAAGTAAATATAGAGGATGGCGCTAAAGTAAATCTAGTAGAAAAACATAATGATGTAATTTTAGAAGGAAAACCAAATGAAGTAACTGAACTAAAATTTACTTTTGTTATAAAAAATGAAGGTAAGGAAATATTTAATAAAACACTGGAATTAGATACTGATAAAAGTGCTTTACAGTATTTAAGGGAAAATGCTGATTCATTCAATCAAGACTCAACAGGTTTGATATGTGAGATTAATGGAATTAAAAATAAGAACATTAAAGAATTAACTAGTGAACAGCTTGAAAAAGGAATTTTTGGAATGGACTGGTTTATCTATTTAAATGGTAATAAAACACCAGTTGGAGCGCCAGCAGTTTTTATGAAAAATAGAGAGGTATTATCCTTTGAATTTAGGGAATGGAATTGGTGTGACTTATATTCAGATGATTATAAGGGAAAACCAGAATTAATTATGGAAATGTATGGTGGAAATAATGCAACCGAAGTTAAAAGTGATCAAAACTTTATGTTAGTAATTTCATGCGTCAATAAACCTGTATATGGTGCAAAAATAAAGATTGATGGTAAAGAAGTAGAGTCAAAGACGGATAGAGATGGAGTTGTTGAAAATTTATCAATACATGAGCTAGGAACACATACTATAACAGCAGAACAATATGGGGCATCTGTAAGTAAAGAAATTACTGTTATGGACCCATCAGTTATAGGATCTTCTAAAAATGATAAATATTCTGTAGTAGTTAAAAATATTAAAGAAGACAATATAGAAATTACATTGGAGGATATTAATAAAAATTCAAATAGTATTGCAACAATCAAAATTATGGATAGAAGAGGTGATCCTGTATATCTAGATCAAGATTCAATTAAAAATGGTAAATGTAAATTTAATACTGTATTAGGAAAAGGTAAATTTATAGTTTGTTGCAATGTAGATGGTATATTAATTGATTTTAGAATTAATATTAAATAAATTTTATTAAAAACAGGGGGAAGAAATTATGAATAAAAATTTAAAAAGAGGATTAGCAGCATTTATTATTGCTAATAGTGTTTTAACTACAGCTAACATAGGAGTATTAAATAATAATGTCTTTGCAACAGAAAGGTATGCAGTAGAATCAAGAGAGATTATAGAAAAGGATTATAATTCTATAATAGATGAATGTGTAAATAGTGGTTTACATCATCTTATAAGTAAAGATTCTGGAGTTTGGTATAGTAAAGATTTTAATGATTGGGAAGCTCTTACAGTATCAAGCTTTAATAAAGAGATTCCAGCAAATTATATTGAAAACTTAGCAAAAAAAATAGAAACAAAAGATTCATCATTATTTGGAAAAGATGGAAAATTTGAAAGTGTTACTGATTGTGAGAGAACAATAATAGGTCTTGTTTCAGCAGGAAAAGATCCAAGAAATTTTGCAGGATATAACTTAATTGAGGATTTATGTGAAAGAAATCTAGCAATAGAACAAGATATTTTTAGTAAAATGTTTGGTCTTATTGCACTAGATTGTGGAAATTTTGAAATCCCATCAGGTTCAAAATTTACAAGATATAATTTAGTAGATGGAATAGTTGAGAAAAAATTAAAATCAGGTGGATGGAGTTGGGGTGATACTATCGATGTGGATACAACTGCAATGGCAATATCAGCATTAGCACCTTATTATAATGAAGATTATGATGCTAAAGAGGCTATTGATGATGCACTTATAGCTTTAAGTAAGATTCAAGGCAAAACTACTGGAGAATTTACTTCAACATGGACACCTAATGGTTCAAGTGAAAGCTTAGCTCAGGTTATAATAGCTCTTTGTTCAATAGGAAAAGATCCAGCTAATTGTAATGAATTTATAAAAGATAATGGAAAAAATCTTTTAGATTTATTACTAGAATATAAAACAACAGATGGTGGATTTGAACATGATAAGAAAAATTCAGATCAGCTTAATGGTTTTGCAACAGAACAAGCCTTTAGAGCACTTTCAGCATATAAACAATTTAAAAGTGGTAAAGTAGGTTCTATATATTTTGTGAAAGACTTTAATTAAAAACATAATCGATAAATTTTAAAATAATAATTAAATCATAATAATCAATATTAATATACATACAAACTTTAAATGTTAATATTTTTAGATTATTATGATTTAATTTTGTTAAAAATCTATGGTTAATTTAAAAATTAGGAGAGATGTATTATGAAATTTAAACATAGACGTTTTATAGCAAGTTTTGTTATATTTTTTATGTTTTTTGCAACTTTTACTACAGTATTTATATCAACAAAAAATAATAAAGTTTTAGCTAATGAAATTAATAGTAAAAATTATCATTCTGTATTAAAGAAAAATTTAGATTATATTAGTGATGACATATTGTTAAAGAAAAATCCAAATGAGTTAAGTGATTGGGAAGTTATAGGCCTTGGAGCCTTAGGAAAAACTGTTCCTAAGGAATATTTAGATAAAAAAGAAAAAGAAATTAGGGATAGAAAAAACGAAGAAGATCTATTTGATATAACTACAGATTATGAGAGAACAATACTTAGTATAGTAGCAGCTGGTGGAGATCCAAGAAATATAGGAGAACAAAATTTAATTGATAATTTATGTAATATAGATTTCACTAAAGAATCTAATATTTTAGCTCAAGCCTATGCTTTGATAGCAATGGATTGTGGGAATTTTAGTATACCTAATGATTCTAATTTTTCTAAAGAAATAATAATAAACAAAATTAAAAACTATAAAAAGAAAAATGGAGGATGGTCAGTAACTTCAAAATTAGATCCAGATACAACAGCTATGGTTATAACAGCACTATCCAATTATTATGATAGTAATAGTGAAGTGAAAAACATAGTTGATGAATCTATAGAAGCATTAAGCAAAACTTTAGATGATAATGGGGATTTTATAGGAAATGATCCATCAACATCAGCATCAAGTGAAAGTATTTCTCAGACTATAATAGCCCTTTGTTCATTAGGAATAGATCCAACAACTTGTGCTAAATTTATAAGAAATGGCCAGAATTTATTAGATTTACTTTTAGAATTTAAAACTGATGATGGTGGATTTGCACATCAAAAAAGTAATCTCCAAATAATGAATAGTAAGTCTACAGATCAAGGCTTTTTAGCTTTAGTAGCATATAAACAATTTAAAGAAGGCAAAAAAGGTTCAGTATATTTATTGAAGGACTTTAGTGATGAAACAAATACAAAAGAAAATATAGAAATTAATAATTTAACAGATTTAAACTCACTAAAACTAAATAGTAAAGCTGATATAAAATTAAATATAAAAAATAACTTAGATAAAGATCAAAGTGCAGTAGTAATAATAGCTTTATATAATGAAGAAAATAATAAAATGATAAATTATTTTTCAAATGAAACTACAATAAAAAATAACTCTAGTAGTGAAGAAATAACTAAAGAAATTTCTATACCAGAAACAGGAAACTACAAAATAAAAGTTTTTCTTTGGGATAGTTTAAAAGACATGAATCCTTTAACAGATGAAGTGATTATGAGTGTTCAATAATTTTAAATGAAGGGAGTTTTCAAAATGAGTAAAAACTTGAAAATTAAAATAATAGCTTTAGGTATGATTTTAACATCACTATCAATAGGTTCTACTAATGCTTTTGCAGAGACTAAATCTAATAAAGAGAGAATTTATGGACAAGATAGAATAGAAACATCTGTGCAAATAAGTAAACATGGCTGGGAAAATGGTTCAGATTCAGTGGTAATTGCAGCAGCTTATGATTTTGCAGATGCACTTTCTGCAGCACCACTTGCTAAAAAAAATAATGGACCAATAATCTTAAATGGAAAGTCAAGTTTACCTGTTAATACAGTTAATGAAATAAAAAGATTAAATCCTAAAAAAGTTTTTATACTTGGAGGGGAAAAAGCAATTTCAAAAGAAGTAGAAAAACAATTAAAGGATATTGGAATATCTCAAGTAGAAAGAATATTCGGTAAAACAAGATATGAAACTTCATTAAAAGTTGCAGAAAAGTTAGGAAAAGTTGACTCAGCATTTGTAACAAATGGACAAACTTATGCTGATGCCCTATCTGTATCAAGTATAGCAGCTAGTATGAATGCTCCAATTTTATATACAGAAAAAGACAAATTAAAATCAGATGTAAAAAATTATATTAATGAAAATGAAATTTCTAAAGCTTATTTTATTGGTGGAAATGGAGTTTTATCAGATGATGTTTTAAAAGATATCAAAAACAGTGAAAGAATAAGTGGTGAAAATAGATATATGACTAATAAAGAGGTTTTGACTACTTTTAAATCACAATTAAATTTTGACAATGTGTATTTTGTATCTTCAACTGGATTTGCAGATGCACTTTCAGTAGCACCGATGGCATCGAATTCTAATTCTTCAATTATATTAACTAATCAAGATGTAGAAAAACCTCTTGAGGATTATATAAATAATAATATAACTTCTAAAAGTAAATTAATAGCAATTGGTGGAGAAAAAGTAGTACCTGAAAGTATATTAGATAAATTTATATCAGACTTTGATGTTATAGAAATCGCTACAAATTTTAAAAACTTATTTGTATAAGGAAGGGATATGAGAACGTGAAATTAATGCTCACATATAGAAATAGGAATTCTTTTTTGCAAAAGATACATCCGTTAACATCAGTATTTTTAATAGCAACTTATATTATAGTAGCATTAAAATTGAGTAATCCAGTGTATTTAGCATTAATATTCTTTAGCGTATTACTTTTAGCATATATTGATAATTCACTTAAAAGTGTATTAAATTATGGGAAAATGATTATTCCATTTGCAGTAATGATAATTATTTTAAATCCAATATTAGTTCATAATGGACAAACAATATTATATCAAGGAACTTTTAACTTTCCAGTTCTTGGACCTATAATTATAACGAAAGAAGCAATTCTATTTGGAATATTAAATGGATTTAGAATTATAACAATAACTATAATATTTGGTTTTGGAAATTTAGTTATACATCCAGATAGAGCTTTTGGATTTTTTTCTAAGATATTTAAAAAATCTGCATTGCTTATGAGCATGACAATAAGACTTTTTCCAACGATGATGAAGTCCTACGAAAATATAAGTGAAATAGAAAAACTAAGAGGTAATGAACTTTCAACTAAAGACATGAAAAAATCTATCAAAAACAGTGGAAATATAGTTAATATATTATTTTTATCCAGTTTAGAAGATTCACAAGACATGGCAGAGTCTATGTATTCAAGAGGATATGGTGCACTGAAAAAAAGAAGTACTTATTTTGCTGAAAGATATACAGCCTGGGATTTTACTTTGATTTTTATATGTATTTCTATATTAGTATATTTAGAGTTTATTACCTTTAAAGGTTTTAATAGTTTTAACTTTTATCCTAAGGTAGATGGAGTTATTGAAAAAACAACTAGAGTAGGACTAATACTATGTGTGATGACATTTATACCTGCTTTTATCAACTGGGGGTGGAAGAATTGGAAATAATAAATATAGATAATGTTAACTTTACTTATCCTGATGGAAATAAAAAGGCTTTGAAAAATATTAATTTAAAAGTTAATGAAGGTGAGTTCATACTAATTGTAGGGCCATCAGGTTGTGGAAAATCTACTTTAATAAGGCTTTTAAACAGAATTATACCAGATTATTATGGGGGAACATTAGAGGGAAATGTATATATAAACAATAAAGATATAGATGATTTTAAGAAAGATGAAATAGTTACCAATGTAGGAATGGTATATCAACATCCAGAAAAGCAAATAGTTCTTCAAGATGTGGAAAGAGAAATAGCTTTTGGACTTGAGAATTTGAATAAAGATATAAATTTTATGAAACGAAATGTATCTGAGGTAATGTCTCTTTTATCATTAAATGGAATAAAAGAAAAACAAACAGATGAAATATCAGGAGGACAAAAGCAAAGGGTTGCAATAGCTTCTGTACTTGCAATGAATCCAGATATATTACTTTTTGATGAACCAATATCACAACTTGATCCAATAAATGGTGAAGAAGTTTTAAATTCTATAAAAAGATTGAATGTAGATATGGGTAAAACAATTATTTTAGTTGAACAAAGATTAGATAAATGTTTTCATATGGCTGATAGAATTATTTTTATGGAAAATGGAGAAATAATTGAAGAGGGAACCTCAACTAACATTCCTAAAAGTATAAATAAAAAATATCATCTTCCTAATATAGCGCATGTTTTTAGACAAGCTCAAAATAGTAAATTGCCTATTACAGTTAAAGAGGGAAGAGATGCTATAAAAGATATTGAATTTAAAAATATAGAAAAAGATGAAAAAAACTTTTCAAATAAAGTCCTTAAAGTAGATAAAGTTAACTTTGAATATGAAAGAGGAAGTAAAACCCTTAAAAATATAAACTTTGATTTAGGCAAGGGAGAAATAATGGCTGTTATGGGTGAGAATGGAGCAGGTAAAAGTACTCTTTTTAAAATAATGGCAGGAATTATAGAGGATTATAAAGGGAAAATCATATTAGATGAAAAGAATCTAAAAAAGTTCAACATAAATGAAAGAATAAAAAAAATAGGATATTTATCACAAAATCCTAATGATTATTTTGGTCGCGAAACAGTGTTTGATGAAGTTTCATATACTCTTAAGAATATAAATGAATATGATGAAGATAAAGTAATTAATACATTAAAAGATTTAGATTTAGTACATTTAAAGGATAGAAATCCTAGGGATTTAAGTGGTGGAGAAAAGCAGAGAACAGCAATAGCCTGTACATTGATCGCTAACCCAGATATTTTAATCTTAGATGAACCTACAAGAGGTATGGACTCTGTAGCAAAAGAAAATCTTGGAAAGATAATTAAAAGTTTAATAAGAAAAGGTAAATCTATTATAATTGTTACCCATGACGCAGACTTTGTTGGTGATTATGCAGATACTGTTATGCTTATGTTTAATGGAGAAATTGTAGCAAAAGGAAAAGCTATAGATATACTTTGTGATTCATTATATTACTCTCCTCAAATATCAAAAGTTTTTAAAAAGAAATGTAGAGTAATAAAGTCAAAGGATGCTATAGAGCTTTTAAAGGTGATGTAGATGAAAAAAAATTATAAAATAGGACCTATAATTATTATTTTATATATAATAATCCTTTTAATTATCACTTATTTTGATTTTCAAATGGAAAAAGCAGTAGAAATATCTACTATTTTTATACTTGGGACATTTGTAATTCTATTTGAAAATAGAGAGATAACTGCAAGAACAATGGCAGCATTAGCTACAATGTCAGCATTAGGTGGAATATTAAGAGTACCTTTTGCAGTTATACCAGGCTTTCAACCAGTTACATTTATTGTAGCTGTAACAGGATACACATTAGGTCCTGTAAATGGATTTATGGTAGGTGCAATGTGCGCTTTCATATCTAACTTTTTCTTAGGTCATGGGCCATGGAGTTTGTGGCAAATGATGGGCTGGGGACTTTGTGGTGTGTTTTTTCATGTTTTCAAAAATTTTATATCAAAAAATAGGTCAATACGATTTATTATACTTTGTGGATTATGGGGTTACATATACGGAACCATACTAAATCAATGGTATGTTTTAGAATTTTTAAGGCCTATAACGTTTAAAACTATAGTTATGGGAAATGTATTAAGTTTTTGGCACGATACATTACATGCTATTGGAAATGTATTGTTTGCATATTTTTTTGGAGAAAGTTTTATTAACGGTCTAGAAAGATATAACAAAAGAAACTCTATAATCAGAATAAAAAATAATAAAAAAACTATTCAGAGAGGTGTATAAAGTGAAGAGTAAAAAAATTTTATCAGCATTAATATTAAGTACAATAATTTTCACATCTAAAGCTAATGCTATTGATATAGATGCTCAAACAAACGATTTGAAAAAAGTATGGACTATAAAGTTTAATAAAGAGTTAAATTATAATGATTTAATAAATGATAATATAACTATAACAGATAATGATGGGAATAAAGTTTCTACGAAAATTATCTTAAAAGAAGGTGACACTTTAAACATCCTACCACCAGAGGAAGGATATAAAGATGGACAAGTTTATAAATTAAATATAAATGAAAATGTTGAATCTAAAAACCTTAAAGGAATAAAATCACCTAAAGACTTTACTTTTAAAGTAGATACAACAACTAAATCTTTTAATAATGGTTCCTATAAATATAAAGATTTAATAGAAAAAACTTTAGAAGATGGTTGTAATTATATTCTAAACAAAGGAATAGATACAGATTGGGAAATCATAGCTTTAGTAAAGAATAATAAAGATATAAAAAATGAATATTTAGAAACTATAAGAGAAAAAATTAATGATGATCAATTAATTCAACCGACGGATTATCAAAGAACAGTAATGACTTTATCAGCATTAAATGAAAGTCCTCTTAATTTTGAAAACATTAATTTTATAGAAAAAATATGTAACAATGAAGATACTATAAGTCAAGGACCTAATGCAGTAATTTTTGCACTTACAGCATTGGATACTAAAAACTATAGTATACCTGAGAATTCATATTTTACAAGAGAATCTTTAGTAGATACTCTACTTAAGATGAAAACTGATGATGGTGGATGGGATTTTGCTGGTGTAAAAGCAGATCCAGATATGACAGGAATGGCTATAACAGCACTTAGTAATTATAAAGATGATGCTAAAGTTAAAAACTCTATAGATAATGCTATTAATCTTCTTAGTAATATGCAAAATGAAAATGGAACTATGTCATCTTTTAAGATAGAAAACAGTGAAAGTATTTCACAAACTATAATAGGATTATGTGCTAATGGAATAGATCCTACAAGTAAAGAATTTACTAAAGGTGGAAAAAATCTTATAGATGCTCTGTTAACATTTAAAACTTCTGAAAACGGCTTTTCTCATATTCATAATGGAAGAGCAAACGAAAAAGCTACTGAACAAGCATTGTTAGCATTAGAATCTTATAGGGAATTAAAAAATGGTAGAAACCACATATATAAATTTTAAAAGTTGAGATTTAGGTTTTTAAAGTGTCTTTTTTATAAATAAGGCACTTTTTTTAAAAAATAAGATATTTAAACAAGAATTTATGGAGGGTATGTTATGAAGGTAAGAATAAATAGAATTTTATCCTACTTAATTGCAATTTTAATAATAACTTCAACTTGTATTTTTAATATTCCTATCATTAATAATACATCAGTGCTTGCTAGTGAGATAACAGAAAAAGGATTTACAATTAATGATGCTATATACGGATTAATATATTATTATGACAATGAATATTATAATAATTCTAAAAGTAATAAGACCTTAGAAGGATTAGAATATGCAGCAATGTATAAAGCCAATGCAGATTTAACTAAGAAAAATTGGTCAACTAATGAAACAATAAAAACTTATGGAATATCAGGAAAAGCAAAACAAAGCATAATATTGATGGAGTTAGACATAAATCCTATAAATTATAAAGGTGAAAATTCAATAGAGCAAGTAGTTGAAGACTTAAATAAAACTACAAGTATTAAATTTATACAAAATATACTACAAGAAGTTTTAGCTGTAGAAATGTTCAATGAAAAATTTCCAGAGCAAAAGATAAATTATAACATTAAAAACATAATTGATTTAATACTAAAAGAACAAGATGAATCTGGATGTATAGGAGGAGCAATTCATAATACAGCTTATGCAATAGAAATATTTAATAAATATAGTGATATAAATGGAGTAATAGAAGGAAAAGAAAAAGGAATAAATTATTTAAAAAGTCAAATAAAAGATAAAGGTGCACTATACAAAGATGGAGGTACTTATTTTACTTATATCCATGCTCAAGCAGTAAGAGCTCTTTTACAAGCAGGTGAAGATGTAACTTCAGAAAAGTGGAGTAAAGATGGGTATAACATAGTAGATGGGCTATTTTATGAATGGAATGGGGAAAATTTCATTGATAAATATGGAAAAGATAGAGATATAAATCATTATACAGAAGTATTATATACTTTAAGTAAGCTTAACGAATTAGGTTACAAAGATGTCTTTTTAAAAAATATTGAATTTTTAAATGTGGTTAGAGATGATACTAATCAATCTAAGGATGAGAAAGTTACTATAAATAAAGTTATAGATGGTGTAATAGACTATTATAATGAAAAGCATTTTATAGAAGAGCAAGGTCAATTAAGTGATTTTCACTATTCAGCTATGTATAGAGCCGGCGCTGATTTAAGTGAAAAAAATTGGTATATAAATGAAAAATATCAAACTAAATATGATATGAATTGGAGACTTTTAGGCACAAAAGCTCAACAAAGTTTAATACTTTTAGATATAGATAAAAATCCAAATGATTATGAAAACAGAAAGTTTATAGAAGAAATAGTCAAGGAAATTGATGATAAAAATAGTTATTTTACAATTCCAGAATTAAATGCAGTTTTAGCAATAGATAAATATAATTCTAAATTTGAAAATGAAAAAGTTTCTTATAATGTAAATAAGGCTATTGAAAATATATTAAAGGCACAATGTGATGATGGTGGATTTAAACAAAGACAAACTTCAACGCCAACTAATACAGGTATTGCACTAACTGTATTAAGTAAACATAGAGATATAAATGGTGTTAATGAAGCAATAGATAAAGCTATAAATTACTTAAAGTGTCTTCAAAAAGAAAATGGTGCAATATATGAAAAAACTTATATCACAAATTATTATTGTGATGTTCTTCAAGGCTTAATAGCTTGTGGAGAAGATATTACATCAGAAAAATGGACAACAACTTCTGGAAAAAATCTTATAGATGGATTATTTATACTTTGGAAAGATGATAATTCTTTTGATGATAAAGAAGGGGAAAGTTCAAATAATAGGGGATGGCTTGTAGCAAGTCAAAAGGCATTGCACAGATTAGTAGATATTAAAAACGCTGGTTATTCAGATTATGTTATAGAAGATATAAAAATTAAAAAATACAATGATAAAGAAAAACAAGGAAACACTTGTAAAGTAAATGTAGCTATAGCATTGCCGGAAAATGGATCCTATGTAGCTTATTTCAAACCACAGGAAGTTATTATAGATGATGAGAAACATACTGGAGGGTTTACTGCTTTAGGAGCATTGCAAGCCTCAACTTCCTTATATGAAATAACTGGTAGCATGGTTACATCTATATATGGATATAGAAATAAAGGAACTAATGGATGGATGTATACAGTTAATGGTGTTTTACCTAATGAAATGGCTGGAAAAGTAAAGTTACAGGAAGGTGATAAAGTTATTTGGTACTATTCTACTGGTGGGATGAATGGGAAGGCACCTAATTGGAATGATTTATAAAACACATAAGAAGTTTTAAAAAACTTATTGTTTCAGTTAAATAAAAGAAAGATATATTTAATTTAAAAGACAAATTTAAAGTGTAAATATGTATAAACTGCCATATAAATGATGGCAGTTTTATCCTAAAGTAAAAATTAAAATATATAAATAATAGGAAGTGGTTAAATGAATAAAATAAAAGAATCTAAAGTTTCAATGTGCTTAGCGTTACTATTAATAATTAATTTAATATTTCCAACTATGGGATTTGAGGTTAAAGCAAAGGATTTAATTTGTAATGAAATTAAAGTTAGAGTAGAAGGTACGAATAAAACATTATTTGATAAACAATTTGAAATAACAAATGAAGAAGTAGTAAAGGATGTAATTAAAAATTCCATAGGGGAGGATAATGTTGACGGTTTAGAAAGTAATTTTATAACTGGAGTATTAGGAGAAAAAAGAGAATCTCATATAGGATGGATGTATTATTTAATAGATAAAGATGGAAATGTAAAACAAGGTGATGTAATAAGTAATGAAAAAATAAAAGATATTAATAATAATTATTATAAAGAATTAGTATTACATATGGCTAAGTGGTCTGATGGAATAACTTGCGCGCCAAAAGTTACATATAGCAATGTTAACAATAATTATACTTTAAAAATTACAGAACAAAACATGATGATGGGTATTGATGAGAGAAATGCAAAAGATGTTAACATAAAAGTTGACGGCGTTGGAGAATATAAAACTGATGAAAATGGACAAGCAGCATTTAAAATTAAATGTGGAGAAAATAAAGTCCATATTTATAAAACTTTAAAAGATTCTAAAGGTGTAGAATATCCAGCAATAGTAAGACAGAGCTTTACTCTAACAGGAGATGTAATAGACAATGATGTTAATATAGCTAAAATTCTTGATGATTTTAATAAAATTTATGAAAATCAAGAATTAAACTATAAGAAACTTTTAGCATTAAATTATTATAATGAAGTAAACAGAACAGATTTTACATTAGAAGAAAGTGACAATGCTTCAAGTTATGCATCAAATATTATGGGAATATTAGCTTTAAGTGAAAATCCTTATAATTATAAAGAAATAAATTACGTAGAAAAACTTTTAAAATCGCAGGATGATGATGGAGAATTTATTGTAAGTGAAAATGACAAAGGTTCAGCTACTACATTAGCAAGTTGCATAATTGCTTTAGATATGGCTAAAGCTGATTTTGATAAAAATAAAGCGGTTAAAACATTAATAAATAAAATTAATGACAGCGGGTTTGAAGACATAGATATTATAACTAACAGTATGATAGCCTTATCAAAACATAGAGATATTGAAGGTGTAAATGATATAATAAATTTATCTATTGAAAAATTAAAAGAAATGCAGTTAGAAGGTGGAGGATTTGATTATTGTGGTTTTGGAAATAGTCCTTACTCTACAGGACCAGCAATTCAAGCATTAATATCTGTTGGTGAAAATTTAAATTCTGAGAAATGGAATAAAGGCAGAACACCAATAGAAGCACTTATTGCATGTAAGATCGAAGGTAAAGGTTTTGAAATGATAGAAGGCATGGGAGAAGGGGAAGATGATGAAACTGCAACAGAGCTTGCACTTTTAGCATTAGTAGATGCATATAAAGAAAAATCTGTTTATAGTGCGTTTACATTTATAAAAGAAGAACCAAAGGATTACAATAAAATAATAGAAAATGAGCTTAATGATATTAATGACTATTTTAAAGATGTAAAAGAGTTTGATTATAATGCAATGATGGGATTATCTTTTTTATCTTATGATAAAAATCAACTAATAGAAAATATAAAATTAAAAGATAAAGAAAATGTGTTTAATTTAGCTCAAGATGTTATGTCTATTATAACCATAGAGAAGGATCCTAAAAATTATAACGAAAAAAATTATATTGATTTATTATATGATAAATTAAATAATGACAAGTTTACAGGTAAAAGTATTTATGGGTTAATAGCACTAGAAATGTCTTCAACTAAAAAAGAATACATAGATACTATTATATCTAAATTTAAAACAGAATTTAATAATAATAAAGTTAAAAAAATAAGTGATAAATCATTATTAATTATTGCTTTATCTCCATATAAGGAAGATGATGAGGTGAAAACTATAATTAATAAGTGCGTAGAAGATTTAAAAAATGTGCAATTAGAAAATGGTGCTTTTACTATTGATGATATGTTTTCAAGTGGTGAAAGTGAAAATACAGCACTAGCTATAGAGGCAATAATAGCTTCTGGTGGAGATCCTCTATCAGAAGAATGGACTAAAAATGGAAAAAATCCATTAGATGCATTACTTTCCTTTAAAATGGGAAAAGGATATATTTATGAAAGTTCTCTTGGAGCCTATGAACAAAATATGTATACTGGATACGTTTTAAGAAGTATTATTGCCTTGAAAAATAAAACTGTAGTTTTTAATAATTTTAAGCTAGATGAACCAGTAGAAAAAAATAATAAATTATCAATTGAAAATAATAGTATCAAAGAAAATTTTATAAAGGGCCATGATGTTAATATAGAATTGAAACTTAATAATAAGAATAATGATTCTGTTGAAAATATAACTATAATAATAGGAGTTTTTAATAATAATAATAAACTTATATCATATAAAACCTTAGAAAACACATTAGAAAATGGAGAAATTAAAGATATTAAAGAAAAAATAAGTTTACCTAATGAAGATAATTTAAATGTTAAAATCTTTACATGGGATAGTTTAGAAAAGATGAATAGTAAAAATGATCCTCTAGAAATTAAAGTTAAAAATTAATAATTATATTAAAAATACCCTACATGTAAGATTATAATAATCTACTTTTAGGGTATTTTTGTATTTTAATAAAGCTGTATGTTATATAGGGTTTCAAGTTGTCTTTTAAAATTATCTATACTTTAGGATGGATACCTATAAATAACTTCAAATATTTATTTATAATTTGTAAATTGTAATTATGATAAGTAAAAATATGTATTTGATATGATAACATATATTATATAATAATCATGAATTTACAGGGGGCTTGTTATGGACAAGAAAAATAGAAGTGTAAAAGTAAATGTTTTATTTTTATTAAAAAATGCTTGGAGATGGGAGAAAAAAATATTTTTTTATTTTAGTATATTTACAGTAGTTACAGCGTTAGTTCCTTTTATAAGTATATTTCTTCCAAAGTTCTTAATTGATGAATTAACTGGACTTAAAAGACCTAATGTACTTATTAATATATTAATAGTTTTTTTCATAATATCTTCAATATCAAACTTTTTAACAACATATTTAGATAATATAGCTTTTCCTAAAATGCTTTTAATAAGACTTAAATTTATGAATCTTATGCAGGAAAAATGTATGACTATGAATTTTGAATACACAGAAGATTCGAAAATATTGAATGATATAGAAACTTGTTCAAAGGCTATTGGAGACAATACAAATGGTATTGAAGGGGTTTATCATAAATTATTTGAACTTTTTGGAGCTGTTATAGCTTTTTTAGGATATATAACTATAGTATTAACTTTAAGTCCATGGATATTGTTATATCTATTAGCAAATGTAAGTTTTGTTTATTATCTGACGATGAAAATTAAGAAATACAGATACTCAAAGAAAGATGACTTATCTAATTATTCAAGAAAACGTAATTATATTTATGATATTATGTATAATTTTTCTTACGGAAAAGATATTAGAATTTTTAATTTAAGTTTATGGTTACAAGATAAATTTAATTTATTTAATAATAGTAAAGTAAATATTGAAAGTACTATTAAGAATAAAGAATTTAAAGTATCTATAGTGTCTATAGTATTACTTCTTATAAGAGAAGGATTGGTATATTTTTATTTAATTTATAATGTTTTAAAGGGTACTATGAGTATTGGAAATTTTACTATGTATTTTACAACTATTTCAGGATTTGCATCTTGGATGCAAACTATTTTAGATAATATAGCTCATATTAATGCTCAAAATTTATATATAAATGATTTTAGAGATTTTTTAGAATTTGAAAATAAAAAAGAAAATAATAATGAATTTAATAATATTCCCAAAGATACCACTTATGAAATTGAATTTAAAAATGTTAGTTTTAAATATCCTAATAGTGATAGATATATTTATAAAAATCTTTCATTAAAAATAAAAAAAGGTCAGCGTTTAGCTATAGTTGGTATAAATGGTGCAGGAAAGACCACTTTTGTAAAACTAATAACAAGACTTTATGAACCAACAGAAGGTGAAATTTTTATTAATGGAATAAATATATCTACTTTGAATAAGTCAGAATATTATAAATTATTCTCTGTAGTATTTCAAGAAATAAAGATATTTGCTTTTAGTATAGCTGAAAATATAGCTCTTATAGAAAATGAATCTATTGATAGAAACAAAGTCATTCAGTGTATTAAAAAGGCAGGATTAACTAATAAGGTGAATTCTTTGGAAAATGATATAGATACTTCTTTGCTTAAAATATTAGATTCTCAAGGTATAGAATTATCTGGTGGTGAAAATCAAAGAATAGCATTAGCTAGAGCTCTTTATAAAAATGGAAAGGTAATTATCTTAGATGAACCAACTTCAGCATTAGATCCTATAGCTGAATATAATATTTATAAAAAGTTTGATGAAATGATTGAAGATAAAACAGCAATATATATTTCACATAGATTATCTAGCACTAGGTTTTGTGATGTAATAGCTTTTTTTGAAGATGGAGAAATTAAAGAATATGGAACTCATGATGAATTAATGAAAAAAGAAGGAAAATACTACTCTATGTTTAATGTACAAGCTTCCTATTATGCAAAAGAAAATCTAGAGAGGGAGTGTGTATAAATGAAAACTAAATTAAAAGAAGAAATTAAAGTAGATTTTAAAACAATAAAGCATTTTTTGAAAATTACTAATAATATTTCTAAAATGTATATTCCTTTGCTTATTTTATCCTCTATATTTAAAGCAATAACTCCCTTAATAAATATTATTATGCCTAAGTTTATTATAGATGAATTATTAGGTAGTAAAAGGGGGGAAGTGTTTATTACTTTAGTTTTAACAATAATAATAAGTAATGCATTGTTAAATATTATTAATAGTATATTAGATACAAAGTTAAGTATTTTAAAGATTCAAATTGTAAATGGGTTTGAGCTATTAATTGGTAAAAAGATAATGGATATGGATTTTCAAAATATCGAGGATCCTGAAATTTTAGATTTAAAAGAGAGAGCAATTTTCCCAGTTAATAATCAAGGAGTTATAGAAGATTTAATAGCTGTAATAGTAAATATATTTACTGAATCTATAGCAATAATAAGTATACTTGCTGTTATTTTAACACTAGATGTTTATATAATATTAGTTATATTAGCTATAGTAATATTGAATTCTTATATATACAAGAAAATTCAAAAAATGCAATTTAATATTTTTCAGGATTTAATTCCACTTAATAGGGCATTTGGATATTACTTAAGCACAACTAATGATTTTTCTATTGCAAAAGATATTAGACTTTATAATATATCACCTTTGATATTAGGCAAAATAAAAGAATATAACAAAACTACAATAAAAAAATTTGGAAATTTATCTAATGCAATAGGAAAATATAACGGTATTAGTAATATAAATTT
Organism: Clostridium sp. ATCC 25772; assembly: GCF_001573875.1. Taxonomy (NCBI): domain Bacteria; kingdom Bacillati; phylum Bacillota; class Clostridia; order Eubacteriales; family Clostridiaceae; genus Clostridium; species Clostridium sp. ATCC 25772. Next base: position 64,678 of record NZ_LFRG01000004.1, on the reverse strand, counting down.
ACAAATTCAGATGTTAGCAGTATATAGCTATATGACTTACAAAGTATTAATGAATAAAATAGGTATAGGTTCTTTTGCTATGTATGTTTCTGCTGCTAGTAATTTTAGTAGTAATATTTCTAAATTTATAACTAATTTTATAAGAATAAGACAACTATGCATATATTTAAACCCATATATGGAGTTTGAACAAATTAAATCTAATCAATTAAGTGGTGAGAATAAAATTGATAACATAGCTCAATATGAAATTGAATTTAAAAATGTAAGTTTTAAATATCCAAGAAGTAGTAACTATGCTTTAGAAGATGTATCTATAAAGATATCAGCTGGCGAAAAACTTTCTGTTGTTGGATTAAATGGAGCAGGAAAAACAACTTTTATAAAATTATTAACAAGACTTTATAGACCATCAAAAGGAGTAATTTTACTAAATGGAGTAAATATCGAAAATTATGATTATGATGAATATATGAAAATTTTAGGAGTAGTTTTTCAAGACTTTAAGTTATTTGCATTTTCTATTAAAGAAAACATTATACTTAATGATGCTAAAAAGTTTAATAAAGATAAGTTATATGAAGCTTTAAATAAATCTGGACTAGAAAAAGATGTACTAAAATTAGATAAAGGTATAAACACTCATATATACAAAACTTTTGAAGAGGATGGTATAGAATTCTCAGGAGGACAAGCTCAAAAGCTAGCTATATCAAGAACAGTATATAAAGATGCACCTATAGTTGTCTTAGATGAGCCAACAGCAGCATTAGATCCTATTGCAGAATTTGAAATATATAATAGTTTTAATGAACTTATAGGGAATAAAACAGCAATATATATTTCACATAGACTATCTAGCTGTAAATTTTGTGATAAAATTGCAGTTTTCCATAAAGGCAGAATTGTTCAATATGGAACACATGAAGAGCTTATAAAAGAAAAAGAAAGTCAATACAACAAAATGTATATGGCACAAGCACAATATTATGCTTAATAAAGGAAAGGACTTATTAAATATAGTTTTTAGTTAGAATAATAAAAGGGTATTTCATAGTAAATATTAATCTTCAATGGTATAATTTTACTAAATACTAAAGATTGTAGGTGATATGATGATTGAACTATGTTTTAATAAAGTAAAAAAGTATTTAGATGCTACATTGGTGCTAGAGGATATTACTTTTAATATTTATGATGGTGAAAAAGTTGGAATTGTTGGAGCAAATGGATGTGGAAAAAGTACAGTATTAAAGTTAATAGCAGGGATTTTTTCAATGACAAGAGACGATAAAGGTCTAATAACTATACCTAAGAATTATACTATTTCTTATCTTGACCAAATTCCAAGTTATGATGAAGATGTTAAGGTTATAGATATTTTAAGCTTAGCTTTTAGTGAGTTAAAAGAAATTGAAATAACTATGAAATCTTTAGAAATTAAGATGAAAACATTAGAAGGAGAAATTTTAAACAGAACTTTAAAAGAATATAGTTATTTGCAAGATAAATACACTGCAAAAGGTGGGTTTGAGCAAAAAGAAAAATTAAGTAAGGTTTGTAAAGGATTAAATTTTGATGATGATTTCTTAAAAAAAGATTTTAATATTTTAAGTGGTGGTGAAAAAACTACTGTAATCTTAGGGAAAATTCTTTTAGATTCTCCAGATATTCTTTTATTAGATGAACCAACAAACCATTTAGATATGGAATCAGTAGAATGGCTAGAGGGATATTTAAAAAGTTATGATGGTATTGTTATTATAGTTTCCCATGATAGATACTTTTTAGATAATGTAGTTAATAAAATTATAGAAATTGAGTATGGTGTTTGCGAGACATATAAAGGTAATTACTCTGATTTTGTTAAACAAAAAGAAGAAAATATGCTTATACAGTTTAATCAATTTAAAGAACAACAAAAGAAAATAGATGCTATGGAGAAAGCTATAAAAGATTTAAGAGATTGGGCATTAAGAGCGGACAATAATAAGTTTTTCAGACGTGCAGCAAGTATGCAAAAAAGTTTAGATAAAATGGAAAGAATAGATAAACCTAAATTAGAAAGAAAAAATATGACACTTAATTTTAAAGATAGTGAACGCTCAGGTAATGAAGTCATAAAATCAAAAAATCTATGTAAAAGTTATGATGATAAAACACTTTTTTATAATGGAAATATGTTAGTTAGATTTAAAGAACGAACGGCATTAATAGGTTCTAATGGAAGTGGTAAAACTACTTTTTTAAAAATTTTACTTGGTAAAGAAAACTTAGATTCTGGAGAAGTAACGATTTCAGAAAGTGCTAAAATAGCATATCTTCCACAAAGCATAAGTTTTAATGATGAAACCATGACAGTTATAGAATGTTTTAGAGAAGATATTTCTATTCTTGAGGGAAAAGCTAGAGAGTATTTATCAAAGTTTATGTTTTTTGGTAATGATGTATTTAAAAAGGTTAAGCATTTATCTGGTGGTGAAAGAATTAGATTAAAATTAAGTAGGCTTTTGTATGATGATATAAACTTATTAATACTTGATGAACCTACAAATCATCTAGATATTGACTCAATAGAAAACTTAGAAGAATCTTTAAGGGATTTTAAAGGTACTATATTCTTTATATCCCATGATAGATACTTTATAAATAGAATTGCTAATAGAATAATCGCAATAGAAAACAACTCTTTTAAAAGCTATGATGGAAATTATGATGTTTATAAAGAAGAAAAATCTAAATTTAATATTCAAATTGAAGAAAATAAGAAAAGTAAACCTGAAAGGAAAAATTGGAAAAATATAAATACGAAAAAAGTATTAGAAAAGAAAATATCTAAACTAGAGACTATTATATTAGAAAATGAAGAAAAAATTGAGCATTTAAACAATGAAATGGGAAAAAATAGCTCAGATTATTCTAAAATAATGGAGTTAAATACTTTAAAAGAAACCATTGAAAAATCATTACAGGAATTTATAGAACAATGGGAATTACATTGCGAGGAATTAAATGAATATTTAAATAAAAATAATTCTTAAAGTTAAAAAGATTAACATAAGAAAATATGGTCATATTCAAAGTTATGTATAAATCTAAGAAGTAACTTTTGGAAAAGTTTTATTGAAATTTAAAGTATTTTTGAGCATGTTTCATTATTTAGGATATCAAGATTTAAAAATATATAATTTTAAATGTCAATTTAGACCTTATACTAAATGGAAGGAGCTAATTTAATGAATAATTATTCTTCTAAAAATAAAAGTGAAATTTTAATTTTTTTAATTATAAATTTTGGGATTACAGCTTTGATGGGAGTTATTCTTTTTATTGCATATAAAAATGTTTCATCAGAATTTGTTGAAAATTTTGCAATTGTTCAAATGCTTTATCCTGCATTTGCCACAATTATTACCATGAGATTTTTTAGAAAAGAAGAAATCAAAAGACCTGTAAAGATATTTTTTAATATTTTCATTGTAACTACTATAATATCAATTATTGTTCTATTTATAGGTACATTTGTCTTTAAAAACAATTTAAACATTTTATCAATTATTATACAAATAATTGTGCCTATATCTAGCTTTGTATCGGTTATTATTATACTACGTAATGATAACAATTCCTTTGAAAGTATAAATTTAAAATTTAATAATAATTTATGTAAAATTGCTATAATTTTATTAATATTTATAGGATTATATCTTCTTCGTATTGGCATATCTATATTGTTTGAAGATGATCAATCATTTGATGTGTTAAAAATACTTTCTACTTTACTTATGATGCCGTTAAGTTTATGTATAAATGCTTTTTTATCATTTACTATTTTTTTTGGAGAAGAATTTGGATGGAGAGGGTATCTTCAGCCAAGACTACAAAATATTTTTGGGAAAAGACTAGGAGTATTAATATTAGGATTTATTTGGGGTATATGGCACTTACCACTTTGTTTTACTTTGTATAGCCCTGAGACACCAATATACTGTGTTATAAACCATATTTTATTTTGTGTATTTTTAGGCATTTTTTTAGGATTTGCATATATGAAAACTAATAATTTATGGACACCAATTTTGATACACTTTGCAAATAATACTATAGGAATGGCTCTAACCGGTGGAAAAGCAGGTGTTATAACACTAAAAGCCTTAATTTTTGCAGCAGTTCTTAATATTATTACCTATGGATTGTTTATCTTTTCAAATGAATATAAAAAAGATAAGGATAAAACTATTATATAATATATATTTTAAATTAAGTAAAAATACTCTATAAAAACTTGCTAAGGAAATTAGTACTTAGTAAGTTTTTTATTTACACATTATAATTTTAAAGTGCATGAAGTATAGGATGGATTTCTTATTGTTTACAAATGCAAGAATTAAGATTTTAAAATAATGACCGACATTAAATATAGGTGTATTTTGGAATTTTAGAAGGAGTTGAAAAAGTTGACTTTTAAAATAGAATTTAATAATAAGGTGTATACAGACCAATACATAAAAGATGCTAATATAGATGAAATAATAATACTTTTAAAAGAACTTAATTTAAGTTATAGCCAATATAAAGACTTTCTTTTTAATAGAGAGCTCTTAGAAAACAAAGTTTTAGAATTACTTAATGAAAAAGGTAGATTAATTAAAGATGAAAATATATTTTCAAAGGAATCTTCTCAAAGAGAACTAGCTATTACCTTAGTAGAGCACTCTATAGATGATATAAGCTTTACTGAAGAAAAAAGTGAAACATATAATATTACATCTAATAAAAATATAATTGAAGAGGAGTATTTTAACATGACAGAAAGTTTAATTGAAAATAACTTTAATTTACAAGAGGATATATTTATATACATAAATAGTGGAAGTATAATCCTAAAAAAAGAGGGTAGCAAAAGTTTATTGACATTGCCCTTATCAATAGTAGTTTCTGATATAGAATCTCCTGATAATTTTCAACTTGAAATATTAGATTTAAAGCTGAAGAATGGAATTGAAAAAAGTTCAACCTATATAATAAATGATATAGAAAACCTATTATGTAACAAAAATTCTACAATTATATTAGATGATAATGAAAATCATATTACTATAAGTAAGGACAACTTTATATATAAACTTTTAGATGCTTTAAAGGCGTTCTTTCAATTAAAACACATAATATATAAAAACTTAATTATTGTGTTTAATGAGTACAATATGATAAAAATTTTAATGAAAGAGGAAGATAATAATTTATTAACATCAAATTTAAATGTAATAAATATTTTAGCATTAAATCTTTATAAAGATAATCTTGAAATAAATAAATATAAGGATAACCTTTTATTTTTAGATATGAATAAAACTTTAATTTTAAAAAGCCACTGTGAGATTGAAGAAGGGGAGTTTTGTTATTCTGCAAAAGGAGAAGGTCATGTAGTTTCAAAAAATTTAAATATATCTGTAGAAGCTTTAAGTAATTTAATAATGAAATATGGTTATTATAAATCTTTGAATTTAAATATAAAAAGTGACTATATTAATTTTATTACAACAGAAGATATGTTTAGAGAATTAGATAAATTAGAAAATTTTAATGTTAATATAGACTTTTTTGATAGTAAAAACATAAACTTAAATTTAAAAGAAACAATAAAAAATTATCATTCAAATTTAAATACAATAATAATGTTTCTTCAAGATTCAGGCAAAAATGATTTAAATCTTAAATATGATTTAAAAGATAATATTATAGAAGTAACTCTTTCATATTATGAAATTAATAAACTATTAAGTCTTGTTTTATATAATTCATTAAAAGATGATCTAAAAAATATAGAAGGCAAGATATCATTAGTTGCTCCTATAAAAATAGTTAAACCTTTAAGAGAAATACTCAAAGAATTCATACCTGGAAAATTAGTTACTGGTATTTCAATAGATAAAATGATGAATTATATTGAAAATGGATATAAAAATGTGTGTAAAGGTATAATAGATCATACATTTAATCTTTATGATAAAGAGGCAGATATATCTTTAGTTACTTTAGATTTTAAAGGAGATATAATAGAAGTTTTAAACAATGATAAAAAGGTAAATAGTTTATTTAAAAGTATTAAAACTAGTAATTTAGATTTTACATTAAGAGTTGGTGGAATAGTAGAGAATTTAACTATTTATTTAGATGATTTTATTCCTTTAGATAAAACTGTGAAAGAGGAATTAAGTAAAAAAATAAACATGAATATAGATAACAATTGTATAAATAGTAATAAAATTTATGTTTATTTAGATGAAAGCAAATTAACACTTACAGTATTTAGTATACAAAATAAAGATAATGCAGAATTTATATCTGATATAATAATAAAAGAATTTTAAATTAAAAGTGTCGTACATAATTTAAATTTTATGTATGACACTTTTAATTTAATTATTATACAACGTATTTACAAGTAAGCTATTAGGATTGTTTTTTAATACATCTGATACTAATGACTCCATATCTTCAACTGTCAATAGGTTATAAGTAGAAAATATAAGCATCCATTCTTTATATTTTAAATTATCATCTAAGGCCAAAGCTTTTTTGCAATGATTAAATGCTAATTCCTCATAGCATAGTGGTGTTAATATAATTAATAGATAATACGAAGCTAAATAATGTCCATAAGCTAACTCCTTTATAGAGTTTGAATTTTCTAGTTTTGCTAATTTATTTAATAACCAAAAATAAAAATTACTTTTGTTATAATAATTTTCTTCCTTAAAAACTATTAAATTATCTTCTGTCATATCAAATAAACTTAAATTACTTAAATTTAAGTTTAATACTTCATTAAGTTCTTCCATAAAAATTGCTCCTTATTAATTTGTTATTTTATAAATAGGTAATTGTTTATTATAGCATACTAAAATATTATACACATAAATATGATGAATTACCACCTAAAATTTGTAATTTAAAAGCTATTCAAGTACATATATTTCATTTTAAAGTAATAATTGTTTACATTTACTTAATATAACATTAATATGGAAACTGAAATATAAAAGGGTGGTGTAATAATGTTAATAAATAATAATGAGAGTTTATTCTTAAAAGCTAAAAAAAGTAAGAAGCTTGGTAATATAATTTGGACTCCTATACTAGCTGAAATTATGATTGAGTTTGGTGGATTTTTTGGCTGGATAGCTGCAATTATATTATTTAAATTCTTTACTACATTAGGATTAAATACAAATGACAATAAATTATTAATTCTCTTTTTAGATTTATCAGGATTTTTATTTATTAGTCTAGTAGTATTTTTTAGAGTAAAATTTATAGAAAAAAGAGACATATCAGATTTAGGGCTTAATAAGGAGAATAGTATTAGAAACTATTTAAAAGGTTTTTTACTAGGAAGTGTAATGATGTGTACAATTGCTTTTATATTATATATATTAGGTTATGCTACACTTGAAACGAATTCTATACAAAATGTAGGGATAAGTGCTATTACTAGCATACTTATAATTTTACCTGGATGGATTATTCAAAGTGCTAGCGAAGAAATAGTTGCAAGAGGGTGGCTAATGAATATTTTAGGTGCTAAATATAATGGTTTAGTAGGGCTCATTGTATCATCTATATATTTTGGATTAATTCATTTATTTAATCCTAATATCAATGTTTTAGCTATTATAAATATTATTTTATCAGGATTTACATTTGGATTATATGTAATATATACAGGAAATCTTTGGGGGGCTTGTGGATTACATGCTGCATGGAACTTTATACAAGGCAATATATTTGGATTTGAAGTTAGTGGTTTAGATACATCAGTTGGTACACTTATAGATTTAAAATTAAAAGATAATTCAATAGTGTCAGGTGGTGTGTTTGGACCAGAAGCAGGTTTAGTAGCCACATTTATAGAGATAATAGTCATTATAGGATTTATATATTTAATAAGAAAAAATAAAATGAAAAAGGTTTAGGATAAGTTCATAAAGTATAAATAAGAACAGATTGAAATGAAAAAGATTCAGTCTGTTTTTATTAATTTTAAAATTATAATAATAAAGAAAGATTACTTAATAATTTGAGTATGATATAATATAGGAAAATAAAGTTAAATTTAATGGGTAGAAGATTAATATAATTATATAAACTTAGGGGTGTAAAATGATAGTTAATAGTATAAAGAGCTTAGGCCATTTAAAATTAGATTATAAAGTTAATAATAATGGATTTAGAATAAAAGGTATTGGAAAGAATTTTAAGTTTAAAATAAATAAAAAAGTTACTAAAAACAAAAAAGTTATTACTAAAACTTTTATTATAAAAAAATAATTTAAATTTATAAAATTATAGTAGGTAAAAAAGATAGGTTATAGATATAATTATTATATAAAGCTATAAAAACCTCTCTTTTCAGTGATACATTTATGTCGTGAAATGTAAGTTTCACGACATTTTTATGTTTTTATGATATACTGTATATATTATGTAAATTATTTATTATTTTACCTTAGGAGGAATTTTTTATGGCTAAATTAAATTGTAAAAAACCCTATTACATAGATGATTTTTTAAATTATATGACTACTGTTAAAGGTGTCTCAAAAAGTACTCTAAAGGCCTATACATCAGATATAAATCTTTTTCTTAGATTCTTGAAATTGCATAAAAATTTAGTACCTCTAGATACTTACTTTGATAACATCCCTATCAATGATATTTCTATTGAACTTTTAAAAACCCTTACATTAAATGATTTTTATGCTTATGTCTCCTATTTAGAAAACTCTAGAGGAAATGGTCCTAGTGCTAAGGCAAGAAAAGTTGCTAGTTTAAAATCTCTTTTTAACTATCTTGTAAATAAAGTTAAGTTAATTCCCTACAATATTACACTAGAACTGGAGTCCCCTAAATTAGGAAAACGTAGCCCTATTTATCTAACATTAGATGAAAGTAAAGATCTTTTAACTGCCGCTAAAACTAGAGATAAAAATTCACAAAGAGATTATTGTATCATTACCCTATTTTTAAATTGTGGACTTAGATTATCTGAACTTTGTAGTATAAACATATCTAATATTAAAGGTGACATATTAAAAGTTTTAGGAAAAGGTAACAAAGAAAGAACTATATATTTAAATAAAGCTGCACTAAAATCTATAAATAATTATATGCCTATTAGAAATGAAATTAATTTTAGAGTTAAAAATGAAGATAAAGACGCCCTATTTATAAGTGGAAAATATGGTAGAATTAACAAAAGAACTGTAGAGAGAATAGTAAAAAAATATGTTGGGCTTGCAGGTCTTGATAAGGATAAATACACACCACATAAGCTAAGGCATACTAGTGCTACTTTAATGCACAAATACGGAAAAGTTGATGTTAGAACATTACAACAGATTTTGGGTCATGAAAATGTAGCCACAACTCAAATATATACTCATGTAGACAATGACACTTTAAGAGAAGCTATAAATCAAAACCCATTGATGGATGAATAGATACTAATAGAATAAAAAATATATTATAGAAAATAATAAACATATAAATGCAATCTGTAACTAGTTAAAGATGGTATTTATTTAACAAATGAAGATAAAGAGGAGAAATAATGCTCTTTATTTTACTAAACAAATGAAATAAGTAAGGAGGAGAATAATGACTACAAATAAAAAGCTTTCTCACAATGCCTATGGAGGAATTAAAGGTGAAGATTATATGCCTTTTGTACCTACTGATGTAGCAATGCCAGAAGCAACTACAATTTCTATAATAATTGGTATTATATTTGCTTGTATTTTTGCAGCAGCTAATGTATATCTTGGATTACAAGTTGGAATGACAATAGCTGCAGGTATACCAGCATCTATTTTAGGCGCTGGTATTTTAAAGAAAATATTTAGAAGAAATAATATTTTAGAAGCCAATATGATACAATCCGTTGCGGCTATGGGTGAATCTATAGCTGGTGGTATAATATATACCCTTCCCGCTATAATAATTTGGGGAATGACTTTAAATCTTTATACAATCTTTGTTTGTACTGCCCTTGGTGGTCTACTAGGTCTAATTTTTGTTATTCCATTTAGAAAATATTTAATAGTTGAGCAGCATGGTGAATTAATTTTTCCAGAAGGTATGGCTGCTGCCGAAGTTCTTGTTACAGGAATGGAAGGTGGAAGTGGTCTTAAAACTGTAACTACAGGTATTGGTGTTGGTGCCCTATTCAAATTTTTTTCATCTGCATTTAAAATTTGGCAAGAATCACCAGAATGGGTAATAACTCCTCTTCAAGGAACATTAATTGGAGTTAATGCAATGGCCTCTCTTGTAGGTGTTGGCTTTATTGTAGGACTGGAAGTAGCTCTTTATATGTTTGGTGGTGCACTAATTGCATGGCTTGGGCTTATACCATTAATAAAATATGTAGGAGCAGATCTTATGACTCCCTTGTTTCCTTCAGCATCTTTAATATCAGAAATGGGTGCATGGGACATTTGGAGTCAATACATAAGATATATAGGTGCTGGAGCTGTTGCGGCTGGTGGATTTATTAGTCTTGGTAAGTCATTACCAACAATAATAAAATCTTTTAAAACAGCACTACAAGGACTTGGTGGAAATAGTGAAACTACTATAGTAAAAAGAACTGATGTAGATACACCATTAACCTGGGTTTTAGGTGCAGCAATTTTAGTATTTATCCTTGGTTGGTTCCTACCAGGTTTAAAACTAGGTGCTTTAGGTTCATTTTTAGCAGTATTATTTGCATTCTTTTTTGCTGTAGTTTCAGCAAGGATGGCAGGAATTATTGGGGTATCTAATAATCCAGTATCAGGAATGACTATTGCTACCCTACTGTTTATTACAGGAATCTTAAAATTATTTAGATATGAAGAGCAAGCTGGTATGAATACTGCAATACTTTCAGGAGCTGTAGTATGTATAGCTATAGCTGTTGCTGGTGGAGTTGCTCAAAGTTTAAAAACTACTTACATAATTGGTGGTACTCCAAAAAAAGTTGAATGGGGCATGTATTTAGGTTTATTTTTAGCTTCTTTTGCAGCTGGTGGTGTTTTACTAATGCTACATAACAGTTATGGAATTGGATCTAAAGCTGTTCCAGCACCACAAGCTACATTGATGTCTATGGTTATCAAAGGTGTTATGACTGGACAATTACCATGGACACTAGTTGTTGTAGGCGCTATTCTAGGAATATTTTGTGCATTGGCAGGACTTCCAATACTTCCAGTAGCACTTGGACTATACTTACCAATACATTTAACTACGGCAATTTTAACTGGTGGAATAGTAAGAACTTTTGTAACTAAGAAATTTAAAACTAATGAAGAACAAGGTAAACTTCAAACAGAAAGAGGTATACTGTTATCTTCAGGATTGGTTGCTGGAGATGCATTAACAGGAATACTTGTAGCAATTATTTCAACAATTACAATTGGAGGTACTCCTCTATCAGAAAAAATATCTATTGGAACAAATTTTATGCCGTCAATTGCTAACAGCCCTTGGACTGCATTAGTAGCCTTTATATTATTAGCATATTGGGTATATGCATTTTCAATTAGAATAGAAGAAAAAGCTTAATATTGTTATGGGTGGAGTTTTGTACTCTACCCTATTTTTATATATTTTTTAATTTTCATTTACTTTTAAAGTGAATTTGTATTAAATTTAGATATATGTGTAATAATTTTAAATATAAGGAGTGAGTATAGTGATAAAAAAAGAAAGAAATTATGAAGAGCAAGATAATTTTCTTAGATATATACCAGTTATCAAACATGAGGATTATAAAATAAAAGATGATATTGTATATTTAATATTCTATCATAATAAATTAGCAGAAAGATTTTTAAGAAAGATTAACAAAAAAAGGCCTGCTATTAGTGATATTAAATTTGACAAAATAGGTAGCAATGTTTGGATGAATATAGATGGTAGAAAAAATGTTTATGATTTAGGTCAATGTTTACTTGAAATGCCTATTTTAAAAAAGGAATATGAAAATACAACAGAAAAAGATTATATTAATGGATGTCACCCTATCTATCAAAGACTTATAATGTTTTTGCGATATGTAAGTAAAAAAGGTTGGATTTCTTTTATTATATCAGATGATATAATAAAAGATAAACATTAATAAAAACCTCTACCTTTCTAATTTAATAAGGGTCGAGGTTTTTTTATATAACATATAATTTTAAAAGCTATATTTTAATTTTATTATTTATCAGTACTACCAAAGCCACCTATTCTTTCACTGCCAATAAAATCATCGTCATCTGCTAAAAGATATTTTCTAAAGATTCCTTGACCTATAGCGTCGCCTTTTTCTATAATCCAAGGTTTATTACCTTCATTTCTTAACTTAATAAAGTAGTGACCTTCATTACTATCACAATTATAATAATCACTATCACCAAGTCCTATAGTGTTTGCAAGTCTTATGTAATATTTAAATCCCATTCCACTTCTAGGATATATGTCTAAACTTTCATCGTTAAGCATATAAGATTTGAATCCAGTTGGAATTATGATATCCTCTTTAGGATTCAATATAAAACTTATAGGAGAATATATATCATAGCCTGCTGCTCTAGCTGTAGCTCTTTTAGGTAATTTTAACTCATCATAAGATACATTTAAATCTTGAAAATCTTTTTCAAATTGATTTATAGAAATTTTTTCAAAGCCTCTAGTTCTTTTTTTATTCATTTAAAAGTCTCCTTTTCTTTAGATATAACATAATTATACATAAATAAAATACCATTAACAACTTTAAAGAGATATGAAAGAAATTTTATGATATATTTCATATATATAGTTGAAATTATAAAATTTACCGAGGATATATATTTAAAATCCATAAAAAATGAAATTAAAACATGTTTTTAAATTCAAAATATACTTTAATTTAAAGATTAAATATACAATTTATACAAGTAGGCACTAAGATTTTATTAAAACTTATTAAGATTCCAAAATATAGAATGAAAAAGTTTAAAATAATATATGTTTTTATTTATAAAAAGAAATTTTTAAAGTGAAAAAATTCAAAACGGAGCTGATTATTAAAAAAATTCCCGAGTCTATACAAGAATTTCACTTTTGAAATGAAATTTGTAAATATTATAAATTCAATTATTGTATAAAACAAATATAATTCAGTTATATAGAATATGTATATAAAAAGTTTCTTTTTATAGTTAAAATTATCATTTTTGCATATTTTATTAGTATTTTGATAAGAATTATAAATATTAACCTGAACAAATAAATCTATATTACTGTATAAAATAAATTTACTCAATTACTTTATATATTTATTACAGAATATTAACAGAAAAGTAAGAAAAACATGGTTAAAAATGGTAAAATATATGTTAAAATTAATCTACATAACAGTTCAAAATAATATTTTATATCAATATTATTATCAATGTGTATATTAATATAAAGAATAATTATTTTAAACTACATATTTTTATTAACTTTATAGGAGTTGTTGTAAAATGCTATTTAGTGAAATATTTCAAAAATACCTTTCTATGTATATACTTGCAATAACAGCACTCTTGGTTGGCAAGCTTGTTGGTTTTAAATTAATATTTTTTACACTAGCTTTATTATTGTTATTTTTATGTATTGTACTAAGAAGAGATTTGAATTTTCATGAAAAATTTATAGAATTAGTAAATGTTAAAGAATTTAACAGATATATGTTAAGTGGTCAGAAGAAGCAAAAGAATATTAGAGTATCAAATGTTTTAATAATATTTCTTTGGTCGATCACTTTTTTAATAAATGCAGTTACCATACCATGGAAGGCAGGTTTTAAAACTGTGTTATGCAATTTTATTTTTGTAGTTTTAGTTGTTATGATTTTTTTAAGTTTTATAGGGATATTTGTTTATAAAGATGAAGTTTGAAACATAAAAGTCTATGTGAGATAGAATTAATTAATATTTTATCTTCACATAGACTTTTTTATATTTACTTATAAAGACTTATAAAGTTTCAAGTTACTTTTAAAAGTCTTTATTGCCAAAGTTTAGGTATATAAAATTAAGTTTTATTAGTTTATAAATTGCTTTAACTACTAAATTTATGTTAAAAATAAAAATGCTTGTAGAACTTCAAAATAATCTTTAGATTTAAAAGTTATAGTGTTGCTGTCTTTTAACTCAACTTTTGGAAAAAAGCTAGCTTTATAGGCATCATTATGATTTTTATAACTTATTTCCACATTAAAACTGTTAGGTAAGGGTTCTATAAATTTATCAAAAACAGCTTCTTTTATTAAATTTTCTGTTGTTTTTAAAATTGTATCTTCTATTTCCATAGGGTGGATATTTACAGCAGAACCTCCTACTCCAGTTTTAGTTACAATAGTCTTAATATTTTCATTAACCTTTTTAACTTCTTCACACAATGCTCTATCTCCAGTTACTAAAACAACAGGAACACCTATATATAATGAAGTATAATAATTAATTTTAAATTCACTAGCTATTTCATCATTTATTTTTATATATAAAATTTTATTAGGGTCCATTGTATGAGCTAAAGGACTTCCATTTGTTCCACCAGCACTATGATAACCTATAAATATACTGCAATTAAAACTTTTATCGAGTCCTTCCATCATTAGATAAGGATGATAAGCCCACCCTCTAATTAAATTGGCTTCTCTAGGTAAGTCTCTATGAATTATATTTCTTCCACTTTCATGTGCATCCTTTATAAAAATATCAGCTGCATTATTCTTCAATGCACCTAAACAAACGGCGTTAACTTCTCTTGTAAGTTGAATCTTAAATTCTTCATAATCTTCATGTCCTTTTGTAGTTTCATTCCAATGACAAATATCACTTACCCCTTCAATATCTGCACTTATAAAAATTTTCATTTAAACACCTCTTTTATTTGTATATACTATAGAGTTTATCATATAATTGTTTATTTATAGCTAATTAATATTCACATACTATTTTAATATTATGGATTAATTGACTTAAAAAGTAAATAAATATAAAATGTATAATATATACATTTTATATTTATTCTATACAGAATATTAAATGGAGGTATGAAATGAAGAAGAGTGAAAAATTAATAGCTATTTGTATAATTTTTTTAATTTTAGGACTTAGTTTATATAAAAATAGTTCCTTTTATATTAATTCTGATATGTATTTATCTAGTAAAGATGAATCTGATAAAAGTATTTATCATATGACAAATGTAATAGATTCACAGGATGGAAAGAGTTTTGATTTTGATAAATTTACAGGTAAGTGGTCTTTAATGGAGGCATTTTGTGATAAAGATACAAAAATAGTTATAAAAGATAAAACTAAGATTAATAAGGGATTATTTTACATTGTAGTATTAGATTCCAACTATAACATAGTAGCTAAAAAAAATGAAGTAAAAGAAAATGAAGATGAAGATATAGAAATTAATATACCTAAAAGTGATAAATATTTTATTAGAATTATTGGTGAAAATGCAGGCGGACACCTTAATATAAAGGTAAAAGGAAATGATAATATAAATCACATAGATTTTTTTTCAGCTTAATTTATTTATTTTAAAATTATTTTTGTAAAGTGCATAAAAATTGTACTAAAGTCAATAATTGAAATAAGAATTGGTGATAAAATGGTCTCCACTCACCTTAATGAATATTTGTAAAATGTTTTTGTTGTGTAAATTTTCTCTCTATATTTACTTATTAAAACATAAATGGAATGTGTATTTAAATAATTATCACCAATTCTTAAACCTATTATTTATAACATATTATTTTTCGTTATTCTTTTGAGTTCCCATTATAAGCTTACGTATAACTTCCCCGTCTTCCTCACGTTTTTCCATAAGATGCATTATTTTATTATTTAGTTCTGTTTCTTTACTACTTAATCTTTCTTTATATCCTTCTTCTAAAGTTAACATTTTTCTTTCATATTCAAGTTTAATTTTTTCAAGTTCCATTTCACTTAAATATATATTTTTATTAGTTAACTCCTCTACCTCTTTTTTATAATTATTTTGTAAAATAGTAAGTTTTTCTTCGATATTTTCAACTTTAAGCTCTTTTTCTTTTAAGTGATTTTTTAAAGTTAAAATTTCTTTTTCTAAATCATTTATCAATTTATTTTTCTTTTCATCGACCTCTTTTATGCTTTTAAACTCATATAGTGATTTTTCCATATCTTTATTTTTTTCTTCTAACATAACATTAAAGTTTTTTAATTGATTTAAATCACCTTCTAAAGAACTTATTTTCTTATCTCTTTTATCAATTTCTTTATTAAGCTCTTTTAATTTATTATTTTCTTCTTTTAATGTAGCTATCTCCTTTTTAAGATTATTTATCTCTTCTTCTTTCAATACATTAGCTTCTTTATTTAAATTAGTTACTTCTTGAAATTTTATTTTATTTCGCTCTGTAGAATTTATAAAAATGTCTACAATTCTTCCTGTAATGTTTTGCAATTCTTTAATATCATCATTAATACTAAAGTTATCATCCTTAATTGAATTTAACTCATAGAATTTTACCATAGTTTCCATGAATTCTTTGTTGTTTATTCCTTGTTTTTGTGCTAAATCATTAAATTTTTCCTTTAATTCATCACTTATTCTTACACTAAAAGTCGTATCCATAAAAATTCTCCTTAAATCTATAAAATTTGTTTACTTCTATATATGCTTATTAAGTGTAAACATTAAGTTTTCAACGTAAACTTAATGTTTACACTATAAATTATATCATAAATTGGTAAACAAATAAATGATTAACTGTTGATAATTATAGAAAATATTTTTAACTCAATATAACTTTTATTATATTGAGTTAAGCTTAAATATAAAATATAAGTTAAAATAATAAATCTTAAAAAGAGGAAGTAATTAACTATATAATAATAAATGTGATGAAAAACAGAAAAAATAACCTAAAAAGAGGTAGCAAACACATTGAAATAAAAAAACAAAAGTGAGTAAAAAACTTTCACCCACTTGTACAATTCACCTATGAATTTAATTTTAAAAGAATTTAATTTGTATAAATTGAAGTTGAATAATAATTATCAATGAATAATAATATTTTTTAAGCTCTATTTTTTATAAATTATATAATTTCAAAATCAAGATAAACTATAAAGTTAGTACATATGAGTAATAGTCATCATTTTCTTGTAGAAGAGTAAATCCAAGAGAAGTAAAAAGCTTTTGAGATCTTATATTATATTTATAAACTAAAGGTATATGAAGTTCTGTTAACCCTAAGATTTTAGCACGATTTATCAATGTAGATACAACTTGTTTTCCAATACCTTTTCCAAAATAATCGCTATCCCCTATAACTATAGGTAAATTTTCTTGTGATAAAGTTACATCGCCTATAGCTTTCCAAGAATTATTTTCTAAAATTTCTATAAAGTATAATTCACCAATTGACGATAAATAATCATACATTTTAGTTATTTTTTCTATTTCATAGGGTGCTATATCCCTACCTTCAGAATAATATAATATCTCTGGATTGCTGTACCAGGGCAGTGCCAACTTATATCTGTCTTTCGTGACTTTCGTTAGTTTTAATCTATCGTTTATATATATAGTTTTCGGTTGGTTAATTTTTTTAAAACTCATAAAAACACCCCTTTACAAAACATATATTAAAATAAATTAGAAATCAAAATCTCCTATATATAAGATATAAAAATCCAAAATTAAGCTTAAATACACATTTAAATTTAAAATTAAAGAACTAAATATTGGTTAATAAATATTTTTACTTAATCTTAGTAAAGATGTAAATTATAAACCTAATAAAATATAATTCAATTTTAAAGTGTAGAAAATTCCGAAAACTTAATATATTAATATAAGAGGGAAAGTATGCCCTCTTATATTAATATATTATTTAATTGTAAAATAGATGCCACTGTCAATATTACAAATATGAATAAAAAACTTGAATATAACATTTTAGATTTTAAAGAATGCTTTTTACGTTGTGTATTAAAATATGAATTTATATCTTCAGCAAGAGCGTCTAATCTGTTGGTATTACTAGCGTTGGTGTTTAGCGAGATATTGCTACATATATTTAATGAATTTACTTCTATTTTTAATATTTCATCATAAAAATATAAAATATACGAATTATTAACAGTTTTGAATTTTATGTTATTTTTTCTTAAATAGTATAAAATCAAATCATCAACAGAATAGCCACGTTCACCATAAATGCTATAACTATATTTTCCGTAATCAAAAGAAATATAATACAAAATTCCCATAAGTGCTAATACAAATAAACTTTTAAAACTAATTAAACTATGATACTCTATAGCATAAGCTAAATAACATAAATTAAAATATGTCATAACATAAAATGATTCTATATATGACTTTATAATAAATTTTCTTTTTAAAAAAATTAATAAAAACGTAGAAAAACTAACAAGTATACCTAATACTAAACTAACATTAAGCATATTGGCCTCCTTTGTACATAAAATGTAAATTATTTTAAAACCATATGAATTTTAACATATATATGTTAAATAAACTAGGGGATTTTAATAATTTATTAAAGAAGCTAAATTTAGAATTTTGCCTATTTTTGAAATGAATTTTTAAAAAGATAAGAGAATTCTATAAAGTCATATATGTTAGTATGTTTTTTATTAGTAAAACTTATAAATAATATATTAATCATTGTTAATGTAAATAGTATATTATTTTAATTCTACAAACACTTGTATAATCCCTGTTAATAAAATATAAATTAAGCATTTTAAAGTACTTAAACTATGAAAAGTGGAAAAAAATATAAATTTAATATATAATTGTTTAGTACTTTTAAAATATAACTAAATGTAACTAAGGAGAAAAGACATGAGTAGTAACAACAAAATCAAAGGAATTATTTATATAATACTAGCTTCTTTATCTTTTGCAACTATGAACCTTTTTGCAAAATTAGCACTTGAATGTAGCCCATATCAAAAAACTTTTATTTCAAATGCAGTAGCAACAATTATAATTTCTATAATAATACTTAAGAGAAAAGATTCTTTTTTAGGTAAAAGAGAAAATAGAAAATATTTGCTTTTAAGAGGTATTATGGGAACAATTTCTATATTAACCTTATATTATTCTATAGAATCTTTATTGCTTGCAGATGCAACGATACTTACTAAATTAAGTCCGTTTTTCACAATAATATTTTCATTTTTTATATTAAAAGAAAGAATCACTAAAAAGCAACTTATATTTTTATTGTTAGCTTTTATAGGAAGTTTATTTGTTATTAAGCCCCAATTTAATGCAGCTATAATACCAGCATTAATGGGTGTTATTTCTGCATTGAGTGCTGGTGTAGCTTATACAATGATAAGAGTTTTAGGTAATAAAGAAAGCTTTTTTACAGTTATATTGTCTTTTACTGGTATAGCAACTATAACTATGAGCCCGTGGATTTTTGTTAACACAAGTGCTTTAACCTTAACTAATATAACATTTTTAATATTAGGAGGGCTTTCATTTACATTAGGACAAATCTTTTTAACATTGGCATATAAAAATGCTCCAGCTAGTGAAATATCTATGTTTGATTATATTGGTCTTTTATTTGCTGCAGTATATGGATTTGTTCTTTTTAAAGAAATACCTGACTACCTATCTTTAATAGGTTATGGAATTATTATTGTAGTATCTATAATTAATATATACTCTTCAAAATCTAGTAAATAAAAGAAAAGAGTCATATCCAATTTAAAAGTGATATGACTCTTTTCTTTTATTCTTTTTAAAATGGTTTTAATCCATCAAATACCCCTTGTATTTTATTCCATGTATTATAATCTACATTTCCAGTTTCATCAAGCCCGAAGTATCTTTGAAAATCTAATACAGATTTTTTAGTTTCGGCATCAAATACCCCGGTAATTTTAGGCTTAGATATAGTTGGATATATATCTGAAATAACAGCAAGATGATATTGAAGTAACCTTACTTCATCTCCTATAGATCCTTCTTTTAGCATATAGTTAGAAGTCAATTGGTTTTTATTGCTTTTAGGGAATGTACTTTCAATTTCATAATATATTTCAATAAGCTTTTCCCAGGTATTTCGTCCTACTATACCATCAACTAACATATTAAAATACTTTTGAAAAGCTAAAACTGCATTTTTAGTATCTTCATCAAAAACTCCAGTAATTTTAACTTTTGGTATTTCGTTATAAATATTAGATATAATTAATAAATAATATTGTAAAAGTTTTACTTCATCCCCTGTAGAGCCTTCTTTAAGAGTAACATATTTATACTCATCAGTACTACTAAGTGCTTCTACTTCTTCTAAATTTAAAACAGCAGCATAAATAAAATAAATTCTATTCCATGTAGAAATACCTACTATTCCATCAGGTATTAAATTGAAAATATTTTGAAATGCAATAACTGCTTTTTCAGTAGCAACATCAAAGAACCCATCCACTTTTGGAATTTTAGGTATAGCAGTATAATTATTACTGATTTCATTTAATTTTAACTGTATAATTTTAACATCTTCTTCTTTACTATTTAGCATTA
The DNA here is from genome assembly GCF_001573875.1 of Clostridium sp. ATCC 25772. Lineage (NCBI taxonomy): Bacteria > Bacillati > Bacillota > Clostridia > Eubacteriales > Clostridiaceae > Clostridium > Clostridium sp. ATCC 25772. Next base: position 44,032 of record NZ_LFRG01000004.1, on the reverse strand, counting down.
AAGTGTTTCCAGGATAAGGCGCTAACATACCTTCTATATTATTAGCCATAATTAGTGAAATATCATATCCATAATAATGTTGTAATATTCCAAAACCGTCATAGCCTCTAATTGCTAAATCCAAAGATCCCCATTGGGATAAGCCGTTACAAGTAACTGTTATACCATTACAAAATGTTGCAAATAATGGTTCAAGTAATCCTATTTTAGATATATATTGATTAAATATATCATCAACCATTTGGCTTACATTAGTAAAATAATTTCGTCCTAATTCAAAACATTGATCATATGCTTTAGAATTAGTAATTTCAAAACTATATCCTTTATCTCTATACCATGAGGTATAAACTCTATTTAATGCAAAAGAAACTTGAGCACGAATATTTGCTTTTAAAGCTTCACTGCGCCAAGTTGGGTAAATTTCACTACAAGCAACATTTTTAATATACTCCGGAAAAGCTACTGTCACATTTTCCCCATATGCATTTGGTTCTCCTAAATGAACAGTTATATATTTAGGAATATATGTCTCTTTTAAAAGATACTGCGCTACTTTTGGCCCTACTTGTTTATTCCTTGGCTCACTTAAAGTAAGTTGATGTGGAGGAATATTTAATATGTTTTCTTTTATATTACTTTTAGGATTTTGAAGAAACATTTCTATCTTTTGAAGAGCTGTTACATTTGGGAAAATCTGAACTCCATTTATAACCGTAGGTATATACCCTTCTGCCTCTGCTGTAATAGTATAAAGTTTATATGGTATTACCTCATTTTGAGCTGTTTGTGAAAATTCTTCTGCTGGCGCTTCTAATGCTATTGTTTCTGCTATTCCACTAATATTAGTGTACAACACTTTTTCAAAGGATATATCTTCATCGTTAAATTTACGAATAGTGACTTTACAATTTTGAACTGGCATAGCTTCTTTTGCAAAAGAAACTTGAACCCTTATATATCCTGTAGCCATAAAATCTCCTTTAGAAAGTTCTATTAATATAAATATATGATATAATTACATTAAATATGTAGGAAAACTTACTTATAGAATATAGATTTATAAAAGTCTCTATAAATACTGAATATATTTTTCAAAATAAAAAATATCTATAAACTAAAAGTGTTTAGTTTATAGATATTTTATTAATTTTAGATTTTATTATTTAAATCCAAGTAATAAACCTACTTGATATACAAGTACTGCCGCTATCCATGCAACTACAAATGTATAAACCGCTGTGAATAATGTCCATTTCCAAGAGTTAGTTTCTCTTTTTACCGCACCAAGAGCAACTAAACAAGGTGTATATAATAAAGACATTACCATAAAAGATAAGGCAGATAGTGGAGTAAATATTGATTGAATTGCAGTTGTTACTGCAACACCTTCTTCTACACCAGCATAAATTAATCCCATTGTGGCAACAACAGTTTCTTTAGCTAATATACCAGTTATAAGAGATATACCTGCTTGCCATGTTCCAAAACCAGCTAAAGTAAATAACGGAGCAAAGAAACCACCTATAATTCCAAGAAGTGATTCTTCACTATTAGGTTCAACACCTAGTGGGAAGTTAGATAGTGCCCAAAGAACTACCATTACAGGTAAAATAACTTTTCCTGCTTTTTTTATAAAGGCACCTGCTTTATCCCACATTAACATTACAACATTTTTGATTGATGGTACTTTATAACTTGGAAGTTCCATTACAAAATAAGAAGGTTCACCTTTAAATAACGTTTTACTAAATATTTTTCCCATTAAAAGTGCCACAAGAAGTCCACCAGCATAAAGTCCGAATAATATTAAAGCTTGATTTTTCTCAAAGAATGCTGTTATAAATAATAAATATACAGGAAGTCTTGCACCACAAGAAATAAATGGATTTATAAGTATTGCAATCATTCTATCTTTTTTATTTTCAAGAGTTCTTGTTGCCATTATACCAGGAACATTACATCCGATACTAACAAGCATAGAAACAAAGGTTTTTCCATGAAGACCTAAAGCTCTCATTAATTTATCCATAACATAAGCAGCTCTAGCCATATAACCACTGTCTTCTAATATACCAATTAAGAAATACATCACCATAATTAAAGGTAGGAAAGCTATTACAGCTGCTAAACCACCAAAAATTGCATCGCTAACAAAACTTGATAAAACTTCTGGAGCTCCTACATTTATAAGGAAAGCACCGGTATGTTCCCCTAATGATGCAATAAGACCATCAGTCCAATCTTGAATTCCTGCACCAACAGTAAATGTAATTTGATATAATAAATACATAATTATTCCGAATATAGGAATTCCTAAAAATTTATTAGTTACGACTTTATCTATTTTATCTGAAAAAGTTTCTTTAGATTGTTCTTTTCTAGTTACAGTATCTGATACAATTTCAGATATTACAGAATACCTTTCATTTACAATAGCCATTTCCGGTTCAAATCCAACTTTTTCTTCAATTCCTTTGTAACATCCTTCTAGTTGCTTTTTCAACTTATCATCTTCATCGATATTAAGTTCTCTTTTTATATGAGAATCATTTTCTAAAAGTTTTAATGCAGCCCATTTTGAAGAAAGAGTGCTATATTTAACATTTTCTTCAATAGATTTTGCTAAACCTTCTAACTCTTTATTGATATCTTCACCATAATTAATTTTTATATTTGAAGTATTAATATTATCCTTTATACTAGCTTTTATAAGATTATCTATACCTTTATTTTTTACAGCAACTGTTGGTATAACATCTATCCCTAGTTTTTTAGAAAGTTCTTTTATTTTAATAGAAATTTCTTTGCTTTCAGCCTCGTCCATCATATTTAAAGCTATAACTACTTTAGCTCCCATTTCTATTAATTGAAGTGTAAGATATAAGTTTCTTTCTATATTGGTAGCATCAATTACATTTATAACTACATCTGGATTATCTTTTACTATGTAATTTCTTGCTATAACTTCATCTTCTGAATAGGCACCTAAACTATAAGTGCCTGGTAAATCTACAATTTTATACTCATTACCTTCATATTTTAAAATACCTTCTTTTTTTTCTACAGTAACTCCTGGCCAATTTCCTACATGTTGTCTAGCTTTAGTTAATATATTAAATAAACTAGTCTTTCCGCAGTTAGGATTACCTGCTAATGCTATTGTCTTCATTTTAATCCCCCTCTTTGATAATGAAAGTTATTATCAATAAAATTTTAAAAAAATTTTCTTTAAGTTGCTATCATAATATTTTTAGCTATATTATTATCTAAAGCAAATCTACTATCCTCTATGGAAATTATAAGACTTCTTCCATCATTTTTAATTATTTTTATTTTATTACCTGATATAATTCCTAATTCTCCAAGTCTTTTGTTTAGTCCATCTTTCATAGATATAGATTTCACTTCCACTGTATTACCTTCTGTTGCTAAATTCATAGGTACTATCATAAAATCACCTCTTTTTATTCTCCGCTAATAACTTTAGCTTCATCTTTTCTAAGGGTTAATTTGTATCCCCTTACTAAAATCTCAAGTGGATCACCAAAAGGCGCTTTACCAGTTACTTTAAGTTCTACACCTGGTGTTATACCCATATCTAAGAGCTTTCTTTTTACAGCACTATCTTTTTCTATACTTTTCACTTTAATTTTCTCACCAATGCTTAATTGATCCAATGTGTTCATAATAACCTCCCTAGTATATTACTTTTAAATATATTAACTAATTTTTTTTAATAAATTGATTCCCTTTTCAGTTATTTCCCAATCAGTTTTATCATTTAGTTTCTTACTGTTACATCCACAGGAGCATTTTTCACACATAGATACATCACAAATTGCTTTTTTTATATACCCCATATTAATCAGCTTTTCTTTTAAATCATCAATAATAGGTTCAGGCAATTTAAGTGATTTAGATATAGCTTTAGTTGAAAAATTTCCTTCCTTATGTAAAAAGTTCAAAACTTTATATAACATAATATCACCTCTTTCTTTAATTATATATATTTAAAGCAGTTAAGCATGTACTACTTATTCTGATTTTCAAAAATACGACGTATAAATAAACTTAATTTTTAAATCATACAATATATCTAAAATTACATTTCAATGAAATATTTTACTTATATTACATATTTGCTTTCCAAAGTAATATTAACACATTCATATTCTAATTGCAAGTGATTATCAATAATATTTGATTTGAAGTTTCATTGAATAAAAATGTGCTATTAACAAACTTTTTAAGTTGTTAATAGCACATTTTAGTTATTATAAATTAAATTTTATATGTCTTTATTTTCAATTTCAACTTTAATATTTTTAATAAATTCTTCTAAAGCAACAGTTCCTTGATCACCGTTTTTTCTAGTTCTAAGTGAAATTGTTTTGTCAGCAACTTCTCTTTCACCTATAACTATTATATAAGGAACTTTTTCATTGCTAGCTTCTCTAATTTTGTATCCTACTTTTTCATCTCTATCATCTAACTGGACTCTTATATTATTATCCTTAAGAGTTTTAGTTACTTCCATTGCATAGTCATTAAATTTATTTGATATAGGAAGTACCTTTACTTGAACTGGTGCTAACCATGTTGGGAATTTTCCAGCAAAATGTTCTATTAATATACCAATAAATCTTTCGATACTACCTAAAATTACTCTGTGAATAACTATCGGTCTATGTTTTTCACTATCAGCTCCTATATAGTTAAGATCAAATCTTTGTGGAAGTTGGAAGTCTAATTGGATTGTACCACATTGCCAAGTTCTTCCTATACTATCTTCAAGATGGAAATCTATTTTAGGACCATAGAAAGCTCCATCACCTTCATTTATTTTGTATTCCATATTTATTTCATCTAGAGCTCCACTTAATGAAGATTCTGCAATTGCCCATTCTTCATCACTACCCATAGAATTTTCTGGTCTTGTTGAAAGTTCTACACTATATTTAAATCCAAATTTTGAATACACTTTATCAATAAGTGATATAACACCTTTGATTTCTGATTTTATTTGATCTGGTAACATAAATATATGGGCATCATCTTGAGTAAAGGCTCTAACTCTCATAAGTCCATGTAACGCTCCTGAAAGTTCATGTCTATGAACTCTTCCAAGTTCTGCAACTCTCATTGGAAAATCTCTATATGAATGTGCTTCTGATTTATATACAAGCATTCCACCAGGACAGTTCATAGGTTTTAATGCAAATTCTTCTTCATCTATAACAGAAGTATACATATTTTCTTTATAGTGATACCAGTGTCCTGAAGTTTCCCATAATTTTTTATTTAACATTATAGGTGTTTCTATTTCTATATAGTTATCTTCTATATGAAGTTGTCTCCAAAAATCTATTAAAGTATTTTTTAACACTACACCATTTGGTAAAAAGAATGGGAATCCTGGTCCTTCTTCCATAACTGTAAATAATTTAAGCTCTTTACCTAACTTTCTATGATCTCTTTTTTTAGCTTCTTCTAAGTTATTTAAGTATGCATCAAGGGCTTTCTTATCTTCAAAAGCTGTACCATAAATTCTTTGAAGCATTTTATTTTTTTCATTACCCTTCCAATATGCACCTGCTACACTTAATAATTTAAAAGCTTTTATATATTTTGATGATAGAATATGTGGTCCTCTGCAAAGATCAACAAAATCACCTTGTTTATATAGTGAAATGTTTTCTCCTTCTGGTAACTCTTTAATAAGTTCTATTTTATATGGTTCACATTTATCTTCCATTAATTTTATCGCTTCTTCTCTTGATACATCTATTCTTTCAAATTGAAGATTTTCTTCTATTATTTTATCCATTTCACATTGAATTTTTTCTAAATCTTGTTCTGAAAAAGCTTTTTCAACATCAAAATCGTAGTAGAATCCATTGTCGATTGAAGGTCCTATTGCTAATTTAGCATTTTTATAAAGTCTTTGAACTGCTTGTGCCATTATATGAGTAGTTGAATGTCTTAAAACATCTATAGCTTCTTTATCTTCATATGTTAAAATTTCAACTTTATCATTTTCTTTTAATTTATAACTTAAATCAACTAATTCATCATTAACTCTCCCTACTATAGCTACTTTTGCTAATTTGTTGCTAATTGATTTAGCAAGTTCATATACACTAATATTTTCCTCTATTTCTTTTATTGAATTATCTTTTAATGTTATATTTATCATTTTCATTGTTATCCCTCCAAAATATTTTTTATATAAATTCTCAAACTTTTAATGTTTAATTTTCAAAAATTCCTTATCAATTGAAAATATAAATTTATTTTTTAAAAAGATTTATGTTTATTATTTTTTATTGTAAAGCTATATAATACGTCATTTCTAAGTATCGCCATAAAACATTTTTAATTATTTTATAATAAAGTTTCTATTCTCATTTGATAATAAATCCTTAATATTATAATTCTATGTACACTTTTAAAATTATATTTTAATTATAAATTTTAATATTACACATAGTTTGTAATTGTTTTAATATTAAGAGAACTTTTGTTTTTGCATTTCAATAATTTTATGTAAAACTTTAGCTTAATTTATTATTTTATTATTAATTTAAAATCATTACTGATTTTGGGTAAAACAAAAAGCATCCATCCCTGTTGGGACGAATGCTGTATATTCGTGGTTCCACCCAAATTGAATTAAAATTCAATTCTTCTCGTTTTAATAACGGCATCTAACCGATGACATTTCACTTTAAAAGCTAATAAGCCATAACTCCAGGGTAGTTTTCTTATAGTCATATTTGGGAATACTTCCAGCCAGTGATATTCCCTCTCTGTAAACTGTAACCTATAATACTCTTCCTATCATAGTTTATTTAATATTTAATTTGCATTTATTTGTGCACAAATTCAAATATATAACCTTTTCAGAAAAGATTAATAATTTATACTTATAGTATCATACTAAAATTACTTTGTAAACACATTTCTGAAAATTTTTTATAGTTTTTTAAATTGTACTTATGATTTATTCAATATTTTAAAAAACTGTATAAAATAACATTTCATTTATTGATTTACTAATAAATATTACTATATAGTAATTGTATTTAAACATTACCAAGCTTTATTTTCTAGCTTTTTTTTCGGTTTTATATGAACTAGTAAATTTTCTAACATCAAGTAATGTAAAATATAAACCAAGTATTCCAGGTATAAGTCCTACTTTATCTCCTGCGGCAAAGAAAACTATTAAACCTCCTGTAAGACAAAATATTCCAATACATCTAAAAAATACGTTAAATATCTTTAGAGTCTTTTCACTCATTGTATCCCATGCACTTCGATGAAAATAATTTACCTTTCCTGTTTGTGCATTTTTTTCTACATTCTTTATTTTTTCTTCTTTTTTTATTTTTTGCTCTTCATTTATTCTTTCAATACCTTCTTTTAAATAAATCTTAGCATCATTAAGTTCTTGTTTCATTTCTTCTTTAGTTTTAGCCATTTAAAAGCCTCCTATAAATAAATTTGTCTAAATTATACCAACTATAGAGAAAAAGTACAATTATTTTCAATTAAGTATAAAATAATAATAAAAAAAGTAAAAGCTACAGGACACGTAGAAAAAGTTTAATGCTTTTTAGGATTATAATTTTAAAAAATTTAAATATAAAACCAGTACCATTTTATTAAGTACTGGTTTTATTATATTTCCAACTAAAAAATATAATTAATATAATATTGTTTAAAACATAAATAAGTAAGCCTAGAAAGTTCAAACATAACTAACTTTTATTTAAATAATAAAAAATGTCCCTAAATACATACTCCAATATTATCTAGCAGAATATCTCCTTTAACTCCTTTATCAAAAACAAACTTTATAGTTTTTAATTTTTTAATATTTAATTTAGAATTGTTTTTAACAAATTCTTCTATTGGAAAAGTAAAATTTTGAAGTTCATGTTCTATTGTATTGTTTTTAACTAAAAAGTTGTTTTTATATAAATTAGACCTTAATGGAGGATATAACGTATAGTAATCTTTTAATAAAATAGATGAAACATTTCCATTAACATCTTCCAATTGAATTGTAAAATCTACATCATTAAATTCATTTTTTAAAACATCGTAATTATCCATTCTACATGCTGAAAATTGCAGTATTGAGTTATTATTTATATTCTCTAAATAAATATCATTCTCTGGAAGTGATATACTATAAAAGCTTCCAGAACCCTTATACCATCTAAGTCTAACCGCTGTATTTCTAGTAGAAGAACCATCCCTTCTTCTGACCTTTTCTTCACGCCATATGGTAAAATTCTTTCCAAATATAGAACTATCTTCTAAAGACGATGTTTTTAAATCTAAATCTTCTTCATAATTAGCTATAACTTTAAAATTACTATCTTCATATTCATTTACATATACAGTTCTAGGTAAATCATTTTGAATACTTTTATAGTTTATAAACATATCTTTGTATTTATTTTTATTCTTTAGAGTACAATCAAAAAAACCAGTTAAATATCCTTTCAATATATTTTTTTGATCTTCATCTTTAATAATTGGCTTAGTGTTTAAAAACCATCCCATTGGTTTGTTAAGATCATATCGTCCCCAAGTACTATTGAATTGACCATGGTTTGCTCCATAAATATAAAGATAACTTTTAAAATAATCTTTGCCATCAGTGAATTTAACATTATCATATTGCTCTCTTCCATCAAATTCTGTTACATCTTGGTCATAAGAACCATGAACTGAAAAATAATTAATATTTTCTAATTCTACTGACTTACCGGAAGGTTTATATTGATTATAAGTAGGTGCTATACTTACTATAGATTTTATATTATAGTTGAAATTAAGTTTTATATCTCCATCATCAGGATAGTAACTTAATTTATTAAATAATGCAGCGATAGCTACTGCTTCTCCGCCTCTTGAATGTCCTACTAGTGCAATATTATTCATATCTATTTTATTATAAAGTGGATTTTCTTTATCATTATTAAATTTTTCAAATTCTTTTATATTATTTAGCATCATAACTGCCCTAGCATCATTTTCATCAGCTAAATTTGAATTTATATAAAAATTCAAAAAATTTTCATTTATAGAAGCTACAACATATCCTTTACTTACAAGGTGGTTAGCTAAATATTCATAACCTTCATGGGACGGTGTAGTCATAGTATGATTTCCATGAGCAATTAAAATTAGTGGCAGTTTTTCACCTTTTTCAGGAAAAAGCACATCCCCTGTTATAGGTACAGAATAAGAATCAAATCCCCAATATATATTTCTAAGTTTACCTATAATTCCTTCTTCATCAGAAACATATGGTGATAAATTTACTTTTGAAGTTTTTAAATTATATTTATCAGATGAACCATAACTTAACTTCTTTACTGAATAATCCCCTTTTCTAATAAGTTCACTAAAGATAGAAGAATCGTTATTATTTTCAACCCTTAATGATAAATACTTTTCAGTAAGATTCTCATCATATCCTTTAAATCCAATAAAATATATCATAGAAATATTCATAAATAATGAAAATATAAATATTGACCATATAAATCCATTTTTTTTGCTTTTACTTAATAATTTTAAAATACTATATATAAATATTAATTGTATAATTCCAATAGTAATAGCTATAAAAACATCCGCCTCGAATGATGTGTCTATAAAGAAATTTGTCACGAATGTATAAGAAATTATAAACAATCCAATTATAAAAGGAAGATTTTTTATAGGTATTTTTTTTATAATTAAAGATACTAACTGTAAAATAACAATAAGAATTATCAAACCTAAAAAAGTAGCGGCAGTAAATACTATAAAATCTAAAACTTTAGGAAGACCAGTTCCTAAAAAGGCCATTTCCAATCCTACCATTAATGAAATCAATAACATAAAGATTAATTTTACATATCTATATTTATCAAAATATGTATGATGTATATAATTTTTAAGATTCATTTTAAATTTTTTAAACATATCAATCCTCCTAATATGTGGATACTAAATTTGTATCTTTTATTTTTAGGTTAAAATTAAAATATAGGAATCTAAAATCAACATTTAATTAAAAGATTTAGATTCCTAAAAAATAATCAAACATTAGTCAAAAAAACTTAATTGAGATGTTCTGTCATATTTATAATCATCAATGATTTTATTCATATTATAAATTATATTGCTCTTATCGCAGTGTTCTTTAAAAATATCATATAAAATTTTTCTATTTAATGATTGACAATTATATTTTAACCTAAAATTTGTTTCATATTTATTTTTTATATGAGGAAAGTTGTTATCTAATTTCTTATAAAAATATTCCCTTTGATTATCTCTTAAAGTTACTCCAAAATAAGGATATATAAATTTTGCTCCACAATTTTCTGCCCTTTTTATTATACTTTTTATATTTTCTTCATTATCATTTATAAAGGGCAAAATTGGCATCATTAAAACACCACAATATATACCGTTATTTGCTAGTTCCTCTAAAGCTTTAAATCTTTGAGAAGATAAACTAACATTTGGCTCTATCCTTTTACACATATTATCATCAAAAGTTGTTATAGTCATTTTTACACATACAGGAGAAATATCATTAATATTTTTTAATATATCTATATCTCTAGTTATTAAATTACTTTTAGTGGCTATTGCTACACCAAAGTTATACTTATTTAATAACTTTAACGATTGTCTAGTTAGGTTTAATTTTCTTTCAAAAGGATTGTAAGGATCACTCATTGCTCCTGTACAAATAACACCTTTATTTCTTTTAGATTTTAATTCACCCTCTATTATTTTTAGTGCATCTTTTTTTATTTTAACTTTATCAAATTCTTCAATTCCATAGCAACTACTTCTAGAATCACAATAAATACAACCATGACAACAACCTCTATATATATTCATTGTATAATCTGCTCCAAACCAATAGTTTGGATGAGCATTTTTTGTAATAATAGTCTTACAGGGTATAGATTCCATTATTCTTCTCCAATTAATTTATTTCCACCTTTTTAAAGTAGGTAAGAAACTTTTTAGATTTTCTCTAGCAGCTTCCTCACTAAAATCTTTATGTGCATTCATAAGGTGAGGAACACAAGCCTCTATCATTTCATCTAATGAAATATCTGCCTTAAACTTTCCATTACTATAACAATAAACACAATATTCCTTATTATCACTAACCTCATTTTCATTTACTAGTGGCATTCCACAACTTTGACAAAAATTCATATTAAAACATCCTTTCAATTTATAAAATAAGTTGTTTTTGTAAGCCTATAAATTTTATTATCTGCTTTAATATGATATTATCAAAGAATAGTTGACAACTGTTTGTCATATTAGAAATTATAATTCATTAAAGTTTTCTTTAATCTTCTAATAATTTCATCTCTAACAAATTTAGGCTCTAAAACTGTAACATTATTACCATAAGATAATATATGATCATAAACCCACTCACCTTCTGGATAGCTTACAGTAACATCATAGGTTCCATCTTGATTTTTTATTATAGAATTTTCATCATAAAAATCATAAATTTTATATAAAACTTCTTTACTAAAACGCAATTTTAAATTTATAACTTCAAAATTCATTTCACGTGATAAATTTAAATCTACTTCCTTACGTATAAATGTATCGTCTTTAATCTTAAAATTTTTAATTCTACTAAGTTTAAATATTCTAAAATCCTTTTTTTCAATAGAAAAGCCCCATAAATACCATTCTTTGCTTTTAAAGATAAGTTTATATGGATGTACTTTCCTTATGCTACTAACTCCAGTAGAATTTATATATCTAAACTCAATTATCTTCTTTTCTAATATAGAACCTTTTATATCCTCAAAATTATAATCTGAATTTAGTTTATTTCCCCAGTTAGAAAAATCAACAGCAACCCAATCATTCACATTCATATTCTTAAATATAGCTCCAAGCTTATTTAAAACTTTATCTATATTTGGAATTTTCGTAGCTTTTAATGTACTTAATGCTAACATTAAACTTTCTTTATCCTTTTGCGATAACATAGCTTTATTAATGGTATATTCTTCTATTAAAGATATTCCACCACCAGTACCTTTGCTTGCATATATAGGAATACCTGATAATGAAAGCTCTTCTATATCTCTATATATCGTTCTAGTAGATACATCTAACTTTTCTGCTAGTTCTTTTGCAGTAACTACTTTTTTATTTAAAAGGGTTATAATTATTTCAACTAATCTATTTATTCTCATAACATCACCTAAAGTAATATTAACACACTTAAACTTAATTTAACTATAGAGTTACAAGCTGAATTTCTAACTTATTCACTTATGTAACATATTTTTTAATAACACTTATAAGTATATATAACATGTAAACTTTAAATTTAAATCTAAAGGCAATGTATATGTTTACATATAATTCCAATAAATATAAAGAGTTCAAAATATATAATCCATTTTATATATGTAAATAGGAACTCTTTATAAAAACTCATTAAATAAAATCTTTTATATTACTATTCTCACTTATCATACCTTCTATTATTGGCTTTTTACTTGTTAATATAGTAGTGATTCCTGGACCATGACCCATCTTAATGCAATCACTATGAATTACAACACCTATAGAAACTGATCCTGATAAATATCCCCTTCCAAAGGTATTATCACAATCTTTTAAAAGTACTAAATCGCCAAATTTTAATTTATTTATTCCATGTTTTCTTACTTCAGATATATCTGCTGTCATAATATCATAATCACCAGTAAAAGAAGTTGAAGCACCTATACCTGACCCCATCAAATAAGGTGGTATTATAGCGGCAACATTAACTATAAGTTTCCCATCATATTCTTTTATAGGCAATTTTTCAAAAAGATTTGGGTCTATATTCATAACCGTTATATCTTCGTAATTTAAAAGCTTAAGCCCTTGACCGTATGCTTTTATTAAAATTTTATCATCAACAGCTAAATCATCTAAAATATCATCTTCAAAATGTATTAAAACATGATCTATTCCACCATGCATTCCTGTTACATACCCAATTCCGCCTTTTCCATCACCAGAAACTACCTTTGCAACATTTCCTATACATGAAAGGGTAGTAAGAGCATTATTTTCTCTAGAATCTGGATTTTTTATTGAAACACCTGGTTCTATATGGTCTCCAGATAAACCAAAGGCACTGTCACCAATCTTAACATTATAACAAATTCCACCGGTTGCAGGTAAAACCATTGGTTCCCCTTCATGACTTATTCTATAAGGAGATGGTGGAAAAGCTGGATGATGAATTTTACCTTGAACACTTTGCATTACAACTTTATCTTTGTTAGTTTTAACCAAACCGAACCCTCCTTTAGTAAATTTTCATATTTATTAAATTCTAGTGACTTCTTAATAAATCCTTTATTTTACAACAAAACAAAAACTTTTTAATAAATTATTCATAAAAGATATATGATAACTCAAAATAAAAACCTCTACCACTATAAATAAGTAGTAGAGGTTTTATTATAGATAATTCATAAGTGCAATTAAATACATAGTGTATGATATTGGAGAGTTTTTAACAGTACTTGAGAAATATTTAAGCTGATTATATGTAATATCTTTTAAAATTTTATCCTTAGTTATTTTGCTTAATTTGACTAAGACGTAGGCTGCTACAGAATTACCGGATGGAATTGCTCCATCATAAATTTCCTTTGGCCTTGCAATAAGTTTTTCACTATCTTTACCATATAGGAAAAATCCAGAACTGTTTTCATCCCAAAACTTATCAATCATTTCACTATTTAATGATATTGCTTTTTCTAAATATTCCTTCTCATTAGTTCCTTCATAAAGCTCTATAAATGACCATATTAAAAATGCATAGTCTTCTAAATAAGCAAAATAAGCTACATCACCATCCTTATATCTAGCTAAAAGCCTATTATCTTTATTTATTAGATTGTTTTCTATGAAAGCTATAGCATCTTTACAAACTTTTAAATACTTTTCATCTTTTAATATAGAATAAGCTTTAGCGAAGGCTGTAATCATAAGAGCATTCCATGAAGTAAGTACTTTTTCATCCTTATGTAAAGTAGTTCTTTCAAGTCTATAATTGAAAACCTTTTTCCTTAAATCATTTATTTTTTCATCATCATTTTCAAAGGAATTATTTTTAAGTAGATTTGCAATACTTTTTCCTTCAAAATTTCCTGAAGTAGTTATATCAAAGTAATTATTAAAATACTTTCCATCATCTTCTCCTAACACTTCACAAATTTCAAGAGGATTAAAAACATAAAATTTACCTTCATCACCTTCACTATCTGCATCCTGTGCACAGTAAAAACCACCGGTATTACTTGTAAGTTCTCTTAAAACATAATCCATAGTTTTTACAGCTACATTCTTATAAATTTCTTTTTTAGTTATATCATAAGTTTCTAAATATGCCATAGTTAATAATGCATTATCATAAAGCATTTTTTCAAAATGTGGAACAAGCCATTTATCATCAGTAGAATATCTAGAAAAACCATATCCAATATGATCGAAAATACCACCTCTATACATTTGGTTTAAAGTTTTTTCAACCATTTCTAAAGCTTTTGGTTCATTTTCTAACTTATAATATTTTAGTAAGAACATGAGTTTATGAGGTGTAGGAAATTTAGGGGCTTTATCAAATCCACCATTTACAACATCAAAAAATTCTAAACACCATAAATAGCCACCTTCAATAATGTCTTTTCCTATTTCATCATCTGTAGTTGTTGGCTGAAATGCATTTTGAATCTGCATCATAACATCTTCACTTGCAACTGTAATAAGCTCTTTATCACTTTTCCATTGCTCACTTATACTACTTAGAATATCCATAAAACCTGGAACATTATATTTTGCATGTTTAGGAAAGTAAGTACCAGCGTAAAAAGGCTTTTGATCTGGAGTAATAAATAGAGTAAGCGGCCAACCACCACTGCCAGTAAATGCCTGACAAACTGTCATATAAATACTATCAACATCAGGTCGCTCTTCTCTATCAACTTTTATAGATATAAAATTATCATTAAGAATTTTTGCAACTTCATCATCCTCAAAACACTCATGAGCCATAACATGACACCAATGACAAGTAGAATAACCAATACTTAAAAATATAGGTTTATTCTCATCTTTAGCTTTTTCAAAAGCTTCATCACACCATGAATACCAATTAACAGGATTATAAGCGTGTTGAAGAAGATAAGGGGATTTTTCATTTATTAAATTATTAGGTACTTTCTGATTTGTTACCATAATATCATCTCCAATAACTATAAATTCATTTTCTATTTGCTATTACACTAATAATATACCCTTTGATCCTTAAAATATTAAAAAGCCTATCTATATTTTGATAGGCTTCTAAGTAGCTAGTTATTAGCTTTTCTGTATTAATATCTATTCATGATGCACCTTGGAAAAATACAGTACAAAAGGCTGTTGCTGATTTTATTACTCCAAATGCACTTTTTACATTTATGAATAGCCATATTTATTGCTCCAAATAAAAAAAGCTCCCAAGGCAATATCCTTAGAAGCTATAATATCATTTAATAATTCACCCCCCTAGAGTTAACTACGAGGCTTTATTTATTTCCATAGTTTAAAGTATATCATAAAAATACTGACAAGTTACTATCAGCTCACCAACTTACCTCCAACTTTCAGAAAATCTATTGACAAAAGTAATTTATTTGTTGTTGTTATAATTTCTTTCTATACTTCATATTATCCTCTTCAAGACCTTTTTCTATTGCTCTTATACCTTTTTCCTCTAGGTATTCTTTATATATCCTTCTAACTATTTCAGCCTGCTTTTCATTTATAATAAGTTATCCATTTTCGTCATATGTATATCTATATTTAGGGCTTCCCGGAATATTTTTTTCTATTAAACAACCTGTAATTTCTCCTTTTTTAAGCCCCCCTTATCTGTTCTTCTAGTTTTGCTATTCTTTCATGTTGTTTTCTATCATTTGTTTCATTGTAGGTCTATTAGCCATATCTAGTTGCTCATAAACTAGCATACTGACTAGTTATTTATTTGAACGTAGCTTAAAACTTTTACATAATAAAAAAAATAACCACAACGCTTGTAGCTACTTAATTTAAACTTTATATTTTGCGATTTTTACCTATCCCAATTGTTTAATTCTTCTAAAATTGACACGTGAGAGGGCTGCGATCTTTAGCATGTTCTCTTTAGAGATGCGTCCCCTATACTCCTGTAAAACTTCTATTAAAACATATCTCGGTGCATTATTCTTTAATGTAATAGCTGCACCATTTTCATCTACCATTCTTGCAACTCTAGAAAAATTTTGATTAGCCTCTGATATTATTTTTTATCATGGCATATCTTACAACGCTGTTGCCAGTTGCTCTCATCCCAAAACAATTTATAATCTCCTCTATTGGTAATAATATGATCAACTACTGTAGCATTTATTATCTTTCCTTGCTTTTGGACTCAAAACATATAAAAATAAAGAATGGGTCTTTGGAACCCTTAAAACTAAAAGTTCTCATAGAACCATTCTAATTGGAAATACACTTGTTAATATACTAAAACATCATAAAAAACAGCAATATGAAAACAAATTAAAACTACTGTACAATTAAAATAAACTCTTACTTTTTTTCAATTTATTCTCTCAAGCATTTCTCCTCTATTTGATACTTTTTTCAAGCATTTCCTCTCGTTTCCCCATCTCCTTTTTATCCCTCTGACCCCTTGAAAATCAAAGAATTCACCCTTTTTATCAACCTCTTTTCTCCTTCATTTTCTCAACCTTTTTCACTTGCATTTTTGGTATGCAAAAAGCCCACTAGCATAGCCTGTGAGCTCTTAAATCAAATTTTCATTACACTAATAGATAAAATTAATCCAATATACTAATTATTCTGTTTGCTTAATTTTTTAATTTCTTCATTTATATATATTTTTTTAATAAACTCCTCTAACTGCTTTGTGCTATTTTCAACATATCCACTATTTAATTTAAATTCATCTCTTAAATGATTAAAAACCATAACTCATTTACATTATCTATTTGAGATTTTATAAATTCTTTTTCCACTCCTAACTCCATCATTATTAAAACTCTTAAACCCAATGGCATATACTTAGTTATATAAAATATTTCATCAGCACTCATTACATTTTCCTTATTACTATCATCAAAATGAGTATAATAATTTCTTGTAAGTGTTATTTTGTTAGCATTCCTTTTTTATCTTCACTACTCATATGTATTATAAAATCTAATTCTGTAAATAAATCTTTAATTCTACTATTTAAATTTGGTTCATTAGAATATCTTAATCTTTCTTCTAACCAAGGTTTATATTCTTCATTATCAGTTTTATCAATAATATACTTTACTCTTTTTTCATGTTCCTCTGAATCTATCTTATAATTATTTCTCATTCTTATCGAAAAAGCCTCAAATGCTTGTATTACTTTTAAAAATGACATTGGTATATAAAATACTTTTTCATAAGCTTCAACTAAATAATTTATTATAGGTTTTAATTTCTCATTTTTTTCATACCAACTTTCTAAACATTGTTGAAAGTTATCTTGAATAAATTGGTATGGGACTAATATTTTATGTAATGTTTTATCAGAATCCTCATTTAATATCATGCCCTTCCAAGATATTAAAATTTTATTACCACTTTTAGTTAGAACTTCTATATTATATGTATTAACTTTTTCACCTATACATAAAGTTAAAAATTCTGAAAAATCATAAATTAAATCTAAAGTTGATTCAAATAATTTTTCTTTTAAATCTTCAAATTTTATATCTGTACTTTGAGTCGTTGTACATTGTTTTAGAGAATCTCCATTCATATTTGCATTAAAACTAATTTTAACCGTAGGGTCGGTTAACCTATATACCTTTTGCGCTAGTAGTTTATATCTTAAAACAAATTCCTTATCATCATCTTCATTACGAATTTTTCTTTCAAAAGGAGCAATTCTAATCTGTTTACTTGAATCTGTATACCTTGAACTTGCAGAGCTAATTTTAATATCATTAACAGAAGCAAAGTGTTCATCAATTATCATATATTGAAGAGTCTAACTTTTATTTGGTATACCGGCATACTAAAATTATTTTAACAACACTCTATCAATGTAATTTTCTTTTCACATTGGGTAAATCCATTTATTGTATTAATATTATTATGCTTAAAGTGTTCTTTTAACTCTCCAAACACTCCATATAATTGTAATTTTAACTTATCATCATTATAAATCTTTAAATTTCCATATAACTTATTCTTTTCATTAAATGGAAACCACTAGTAACCTATATATTCTTTAATGTTTTCCAAAATCTTCTCCCCCTTTTTCTAATTAGTCATAGTTTTTATGTCCTAAATTATATAATTAATTTTTTTTATAAAATATAATAAATTTCTATTATTTTCATAAACTTTTGCAAACCACCTCATGCTACTTTTCTATTCATTAAAAAATGTCCCTAATTCTATCTTTGAATTTGAATATAATTCATATGCAAATATTTTATTCTTTTCTAACCAAAGGTGAAAATGAAGCTTATTAGATATATTTCCGCCCCTATCTTTTATTAGTTTTACTATAGCAACAATATTATCTTTAATATGTTTTTCATAATCATACAAAACATTTGAATAGTGTTCACATAATCTAATTACTTCCATACTGTGACCTGATGACATATAGCCCATCCCTATAGGGAAATACACAACTCCTTTTTCTACTTCAACTATAGTTGTTACATGTGATTTTCTTAACATTGCATATTGTTTATCTGTTAGCTTAGGAGTCACAGACTCTATTTCTTTCATTCTAAATTGTCCTATAGACTCTGGCCAATTTTCATGTAATATTCTTATCATTTTTTGTTTTGTCCACGCTCCATGTTTATATATATTTATAAAGTATGCATGTCCCTCATCAAAACGAGCAAATAATAATGGCGCTGTTCTCTTTATAAACTTTGTATTTTTATCTATTTCAGTACCCAAATGTAAGTGATATATGCCCCAATCATTAAGTAAGTCATCATGATAACTTAAATTTAAAATCCTTTTACTTAGATATGGGTATATATTTTCGCCTTTTTCAATTTTATCTTTTAACAAGTTTAATGCTTTTTTAAATTCTTTAGGACATTTAAACTGGTTAGAAATCATTACTTTTCTGGGAATTGGCTGTATTAATCTTTTCCTTAAATTAAAATAACTAAAGCATATATCATCTCCAGTTTCTTTTACAATATATCCATATGATTCAAGCTCTTTTTTTAATCGACTAATCCAATCTTGTTTAAAATTAATTATAACATTATATCTATATGGCATGTTCCCTCCCTAATGTTTCAAAAGTTTATGCTATTTAATAAATTCTTTTATTGATTCTTCAAATTTAAATATTTCTAATATATCATAATTCCTTTGAGAAATATTAATCCCATACTCTGGAGCACTTTTTTGCCCTGGTTTATCATATGGTCTATCAACAAATACTTCATTTGGAACTTCCCATGCCTCTGAAGGTATTAAAAATATATCAGGTGATTTTCCATCTTGGAATACTAATAATGTTAAATATAAATTTTTATTACTTATATCAAATTTACTTTTCTGCATAAATACATAACCTTTTTCAGTTTTAGATTTTACTTGAATTTCACAAAAACGCCCCTTTTTATCTTTTACAATAAAATCTATACCATGGTCATCTACTTCTGTAGTATATACTTCTAACCCATATGAAGCAAATTCCATCTTAGCAAAATATTCGGCATATCTTCCCAACTGTAATGAATTTAAATTACTCCAATTTGTATTTGGCATATTTTTCTCCCTGTGATTATAATAAATTAATATTGCGATACTTATATCATATAATCTTTTTCCACAAAATGTAATAAAATTTCTTTATTTCCTATAAGTTTCCTAAAACCTCTTCTATAATTCTTCTAATAGTTTTATTATTTCCACCAAATCCTGCATACAGTTGAACCTTATATGCAGTTATATTTATCCCCTTCAATATCATCTGATCAATAGTCCATTTAATTTTTCTAATTCTATAAGAGTCTATATCCTCTTCAACTTCATTTATATATTGATGTATTTTTACAAGCTTTTTATTATTAAACCCTATTGTAGTTCCAAGCTTTCTTCTAACAGCTTGTCTTGTTATTCTTATTGGTTTTCCTTCTTGATTTAATAGTTCCTTTACTGAATTTTTTGCCAACAATAAAAATTTATTATCTCTTTTTTTCCAATCAATAGTCTCTGCTCTTAATGGTTTTCTTTTAATCCTTGGTGTTAATTCATGATACCAGTTTGTATCATGTTTATATATCCATGTATGTATTCTCTTACCTATTTCTTTTAATTCAGCCCTTGTTTTATTTGAATTATTTTTTATAATATTCAACCACTTTTCTCTCATGATATATTTATCTAATTTAGGTGTTATATAAATCTTTGCATCTCAATAATATTATTTGATATCGTTCCTCATTCGTCATTTTGCTATTCCTCCTTAACAAATAGTAATCTAGTAATTACTCTAAATTAAATATTTGTTAAGGAGTTATTTAAGAATTTAATTTTTTCATAATTAGGATACTGTTTTATTTAATTCAACAATTGCATCTATCTTTGACAATCCTAATTTTTTTGCCACATAATACCTAAGATATTTATCATACAACAAATATTTATCTTCATTTTCAATAACTACGATTGGTTTGTCTAAAGTTTTATGTTTTTGATAATATTCAATTAGTTCATTGACTTTACCTATGTGCGGTTCTATATGAAATATATGTTCATCAACTATAATTTGCGACATTTTAATTTGGACAACATTATTATTTTTAATAGTTGATACTGTAAAATTTTCATCTCCATTCAACACTTCACTTGTTTCTTTTTCCTTTTCAATATTGTTATTATTAGATACCATTTGTTTTTCTCCAAGCAAACGATAAATTTCATTTATAATTTTCTCTTTCAAAGCATATTCCTCAAAATAATCTAGAATATATGTACCTCCAAGAACATTTAAATACTGTGTTGCTTTTCTAAAAATCTCTCCGTTTACAGAAGCACCTCTATCTTCATGAAACTTTATAGCGGACAAAAAACTCCTACAAATCATAGGATTTGATGAATACATATTACTATAAAGTAAATCATTAACTCTTGTTGTAAAATCTCTTTTTAATACTTCTGTTAACTCAAAATGATTTTTTCTGCTTTCATCATATGTTAATTTACCTATCCACCATAATTTAGAAAGAGTATTACGATAATTACTAGCTCTTATCCCATAACCAAACATATAACGCGTTTCAATATTCCTTGCAATGGGAATCTCTTTATCATAGTGCCATCTATAACGCATAAATTCCCACAATTGTCCATGTGCTAATCCAGCCCATAATCTCTCATCACTAGCATCTGTTTCACTTAAAGTTTTCATTGCAGCATATATTCGTTTAACATTTTCAAGATCAGTTGTATTAGGCTTATCACTTGACATATCCAATGTAAATTCATCAAACTCTTTTTTATATTCCACAAAAGGAGATTCTCTGTTGAAAAATTCCATTATCCAATCATTGGTTTGATTCATATATTTTCTTGTATTTGTTTCCAAATTACCTCGAAGTGTATCTAGTGCATCTTGTTTTAAAAAATACAATTTCATACTTCTTCATCCTCCTCTCCTATACTTATCATTGAAGATAATGCCCTCTTGATTGGTAAATCTAATAATTTTTGTGAAAGCTGATATGTAGGTATGTTTTCCAAACATTCACTATCCAAACTCAATTGGGATTTTTTAAAAGTTCTATCGATAGATTTATACCATCTATAACTTTCATATTCATCTGTACCATTTTGCTTTAATATTTCAAATGCATAAAGTAAAGCGGGCATAATAATCATTGAATGTAACACTGGAAGATACAAGGGCCTATTGCAAACATTTTTATAATTATAAAAGTCCTCGTTTGAAAGCCAAATCTTGATTTTATGACCATTAATATCTATTTGCATTCCTTGATTATCATTAGCATTTCTTCTTAAAATTGAAAATATTGAAGGTATATTTGACATTTCATTCATTTCTTTTGTTATATCAATATTAGTTTGTCCACCAATTCCTAATATACTACCTTTTGAAATATTAAACATCATATTTGCATAATCTTCATTTAATTTAGAATTAATATAATTAGGAATATTTTCTTTAGCAACTATAAATGAACATATAGATACTTTACCGTTTAATTTTGATTCAGCTATTCTTTTTATATTTTCAGTATCACATGTTTTAAGTATAGAACGATATGATGTTTGTGAACATTCAATATGAAATAAATACTCAGCTTTATTTAACTTAATAAGATTTTGTAATTCAGCATTATCCATAAACACATTCATTTTAATAACAATATCTCGTATGTCTCGCACAACTTTTATATCAGAGATAAATGAACAATCTATGTAATCATCCGAAAAAGAACTAAGTACCGGATAAGGATATAACTTATAACGAATATCCATATAAAGCCACCTCCATTGAGCAACTTTCTACATATTCTAGCTCAAATATTATTGATAGTTTTTGTTTCTCTATAAAAGAATTTAGAAATATTTTTCCATCATTACAGTGTAATTTTTGATTTCTGTTAGATTCTAATTTTGCTGATTTTATTGAAGCATTAAAATTACTCTGTTCGCCAGAAAGTTTTACCATTACGTATCCTTTCTGAGCATTTTTTTCTGGTGTTAACACCAATTTATATTCATTAGGTTTTGTCCCTGTGTTGAAAAGTCGAGTTTGAACTAATCCTATCTCTACCCATTTTTTAATCCCATTAGTTCCATCAATTTTTCCGGTTGCACCTGTAGGTGTACCATTACCACCAGAACTATTATTTTTTCTTCCTTTATGAGTCCTCGCTGTACCATCAATATCGTCGCTATCAATTGCTATATTTCCATACGCATCTATTTCCTCATCTAAGGAATCCCCATTTATTTTTGATATTCCTTTAGGTATCTTAACCTTTTCAATAACTTTAATTTCTATATTCTTTGTTTTATCTGTAATAGTTTCCTCTTTATCATTTTGATTTTGATCTTGTACCATAAATAACTCGTCAGGCAAATATTCGCCAACACCATCAGCATCTATTTCATCAGTTTCTTCATTTCTTCCCATCTGTATTACAACTTCTTTTATATACCGGAATAATTCAGTTCTTATTTTTTTAGCTCTCTTTTTATCTGAATGAAAACCTGGCTCCCAAGCATTATGCTGAGGTGTTTCCATTTCTCTAAAAAATTTATTAACTTCTATCCCTTTTAAAGTTAGTATTGCTGCAAAGGGTATAGTGCTTGATATATTAGCCTTATCAAATATTTTCATTCCACTACTTCGACACAATAAGGCTCTCCGATGTAATTCTGGAGATATTAACACTTTTAATTCTATTTCACCCAGACCGGAAAAATCAGTAATAAAAGTTTCTCCTTCAGTTAAGGCATGATAATAATTATAGGTCCATTTAATATGATTTTTATAATCATTTAGAACAAGCGGAAGAGTTTTCTGCGATATTTCAATATTCCCAACTTTAATAACTATTTTGTTGTTATAAATAGCAACTAAGAACCCTTCTAAAATTGATTTAACAATTTCAGTTTTCCACTCTTCTTCATCAATAAATCCCATTACATATATATCTGTTCCTGTATTATTTCCTCGAGAATATGTAGAATCAATACCCAGTTCATAATTAATTGCTGAATTTCTTGATGTTTGTCCAAAATATCCAGTACCTTGAGTTATATTTCCTTCATTATTTTTAAAAGAAACAAGTTTTGAAACACCTTGTGTAGCACAAAGACCATCTTTATCAAAAGTACTATAAATTAAAGTCCTTAAATTAGAACAGGCATACGGTGCAGACTTTCCTATACCAAAACTACCTCCATCGGAATCACCTTTATCCGAGACGCCAGATGATTTCACAAGATTTTGCCAAGGCGTAATGTCATATTCTTTGTCTGAACCAGTAAGACCTGTTGTATTGAAATCGCTTATTCTCAATACACACAACTTTTCTTTATCCAAAACTTTACTTCCATTTTTTAAAAAATCAACAGCTTTTTTATTATTTCTTGCAATCCAAAAATCTAAACACCTTGTCCATACATCTAAAAAATCATTATATCCCGGTATACTATCTTTACCAATATATATCTTTTGAAAATCCACTATAACAGGTTCATCATCTTTCAAACGTGCATCTAGTGAATTCTGACATATCTCACGAGCCAATGAATTGTATATATTTGCTCTAAATGTTTCAATCCCAGCTTCACTAATACCTGTTAACGAGCCAAAATTATTTTCAGGAAACTTCCAACCTATTCCCATACAAATCACCTCAATTTAAATTTGTTTTCTTTTAATTCGTTGTCTTGAAATTTGTTCTTAGTATTTCTTAATTCAAACTCTATGGCATTAAAGATTGCTTTAATATCTGCATCACTATACTCATATACTGCCTTATTAGAGCAATTCCCTAGAAGTCTAAGAATATCAATTATTTTATTTGTTCTATTTTCAGCTATTCTTACAAATTTATCATGCTTACTTTCGACCATAAAATTCACCTTCTTTAAATATATGTTTAATATGTAATTATTATACAGTATATATTATGTATATGCCAACATTATTTTTATTATATTTTTTACATATTAAAAATATAGGCCATATAATTTTTATCTATTTGAATTTATACAAACAAAAAAACGGTCAAGGTGACTTCACCCCAACCGGCATATTAATAATTTATTCAATTACAACCTCAATATCCGTCCCATAAAATAAGTTTACAATTATCTTCTCCACTATCCTAAAAAATAAATCCTCATCAAATTGTTTTATTGGTTTTGAATTTTTTAAAATACCAATGAACTGCTTTGCCTTATATCTTACTAAAACATCATCACTCTTTAAATGTTCCTTCCACTTTTCCATAAAGTAATCCTTATTTTCAATCATTACGTTGAAGGTATCTATGAAAGCTTGGTATAAAACCTTATCATCTATATGTTTATTATTACAGACTTTCTTACCTTTTCTAATATATCTTCTATTACATCTCCAAACAATTCTCCTGCTCAATTCATTTGTGGAGTTCCAAACCTTTCTCTCAAAAACACTGCCTCAGTGTCCACAAATAACTTTTCCTGCAAAAAGATTAGTTACTGTAGCATAATCTATTTTTACAATATCATGTTCTTTAGCAAAAATTCTTCTTCTCTCCATCTCAAGCTGTACTGAGGCATGCATTTCTTTATCTATAATTGCTGGGTGGCTTTCCTCCACATAATACTGTGGAACTTCTCCATTGTTTTCTGCCCTTTTCTTGGTAAGAAAATCTACTGTGTAAGTTTTTTGCAGTAGTACATCTCCCTTGTACTTTTCATTTATTTATAATCATTTCTCCTTGCTGAAACTTCTTTCTCATTCTCCATTTGATGTTATCACTTACATTTTTGCTTTCCTCTTGAGGAAAAGAAGAAAGGACAGTGAGCATTAACTCACCATCCCCTGATAAGGTTTCTATATTTTCTTTTTCGAATTTCATCTCAACACCTATATCTTTAAGTTGTCTTACAGTTTTCAAAACTATAGTATTATTTCTTGCAAACCTTGATATAGATTTCGTTATAATCAAATCCACTTTTCTATTCCTTGCAATCTTCAGCATCTTTTGAAACTCTGGTCTTTCTTCAGTAGTTCATGTTAGTCCTATATGTGCAAATACTTCTATAAACTCATAGTCTGGATTAGCCAATATAAGATTTTCATGATATTGTATTCGATTTTCTAGTGACTCACCTTGCTTTTCACTATCACTTGAAACCCTTGCATAAGCACATACTTTTTTCTTTTGATTTTGCAATTTTAAATTAGGCTCAATAATTCTTACAAGCACTGTAAATCTTCCTTTATATCAAATTTATACTACTATATATCCCTCTAAAGGTGATAGAAGTCAAGGTTTTTAGAGTTATAAAAAACTACTTATTAAAATAAAAAGGTAGTAGAAATTACACTACCGCCTTTAATCAAAAATACCTATACTGTTAATAAGAATATAAATTGTTATTAAACTCATTAAACAAGTTATTATTCTTGTTAATTATTCTTATTATATATATTTTCAAAATAAGATCTTTTTTTCTTATTTTGCTCTTCCTCTATAGCTTCTTCTTTAGCTTTTTTCATATTTATTTCTCGTTCTATTTCTTTTCTCTTACTATTAATCTCACAATTTAAATAATTAATTTTATCATAAATCTCTTTACACCAATTTCCTTTCTCTACCCACCTTAATTTTGAATAGAGTTTTACAAAATCACTATCTTCATCCCAATTAATATATTCATTTGCTATTATTGATTCAGCAACTTTTAATTCCTTCCCATTATGAACTAGTGTTATTGTAATTGTCCAATCTGCCCACTGCGATATATCTACTCTTATACCATCTAATTCCAAAGTTCTTCCTAAAGCCAAAAATTCCCCGCCTTCATATGCATCATTATTATTGATTTTCAGATTAATTACATCTCCATATTTAGCTACATAAAATAGTGTATTTAAATCTATTTCATCATTTACAGTTTCTACTATGTTAGTTTTGTTTTTTTCCTTTCTTGATATGAATTTTTTTATATTTAACATTTAGCACCTCCATAAAATTAATTTTATAAATGTAATAAGTATTTACACTCAATATTATACTTATGAAGGTTATTATACTAAATATGATTTTGCCACTTGAATCATCTATTACATACCATAATCGTTGCATCAAAATCTAATACCTTTAACCTCCGCACTTGCTTTTCTGCATTTTCTCTTACCGTATAACATCCTCCCATAACTCTATAAAGAGTTTGTTCACTTGTGGCTTGCTGCTTTTGCTGAGCTATTGCTTTATTAGATTTATTTTCTTTATAAATTATACCTAGCTGAGATAATATAGCTTTAGCTATTTCTATAATAATTTCATTTCTTTTTCCATCAAATAAAATATTATCATTTGTACTATCAATAAATCCAATTTCAATTAAAACCGTTGGACATCTAGTTTCTCTTAGTACATGATAGTCAGCGGTCTTTACTCCTATATTAACAAATCCAGCTTGTATTTTTTCTGCCAGTGCTTTAGCTTTTGTACTTGCACTTAAATAAATATAAGTTTTAGCACCTCTAGCTTTTTCTAGCTTAAAAGCATTTCTATGAAAAGATATGAAATAATCATAGTTGTTTTTATTTTCAAGATGGCACCTTTCTTTCAAACTTACTGTAGTCATCCACAATAGTTCCTTTTATTCCCAATATACAAATAATTTAGCAAACTACACTTTATTATAAATCTGATACCTTAACACAATTCTTCTACTTGTGAGTATTTGTAAAACTCCCTAACCCTAAAATCCCCTTAAACCGTAGTATAAAGGAACATAAAATACACATTAATATTTAGTTAAAATCCTTCAAAGCCTTTGATATCAGGCTATTTCTTTGATATCTTCACTACAGTCTCCACGTGTAGTGTATATGGAAACATATAATCATGAAAATTACATGCCTTCCCTATACTTACCTTAATTTTACAAATAAACTTATTATCAATCTCCTAGTATATATTTTTGAATAAAAATAATTATATTTCTACATTTCTTTAAAATCCTAAAACATTTAATTTTCAAGCCACTCTTTCTTTATTATTTCATGTGAATATTCACTAATATCTATACTTGTAATATCATTTAAATATATTAAACTAAAATGTAAATGTAAAATTTTACTTGCTCAAAAACAATTATTTTAGATTTAAATTAAAATTATTATTTTTATTATTAATATACTTATTATGAAATTCAATATATTCATTACTTATATTATGTTTTATTAGTATAATATTTTCTCGTTTTAAGTTCAAATATTCTACAACATTACTATTTAAATCAATACTTATACCACCTTTATCAAGGCGTACATGATGATTAGGACATACTACTATCATATTCTCTAATACATCCGGTCCTCCTAAATATAAAGGCTTAATATGATGAACTTCTGAATAAAATTTATCTCCTAAATCAATTTTTTGTCCACAAATTTGACAAGTGTTTGAATAGAAATCTTTAATGTATTCAACTAAAGTTCTGTCTCTTTTATATACTGTGTTTATTTGCATAATTCTTTCACTGTTTTTGAAATAAAATTTTTTCAATCTCTCATCAGTACAATATTTACTCTCAGTAATATAATCAATTAATATTTTTTTATGATTTTGATTATTCAATATTTGTTTTTTTAAACATTCTATTCTTCTAACATAACTTTTTTCTTTTAGATATTGATAATCAGCTATATTAGTAGACATATTAAAACTCTTTAATTCACTTACAATTTGATTTATTTCATTTTCTTCTTTAGCTTTTAAATACATAATGCCATAGACTTCTTTTAATCCATCATCTATATCATCTCTAGTCCATTGATTTATTCTACTTTTTTCTGTTAAAAATATATTATTTTCAAAAATTTTTCTTGCATTTTTATAATTTTTTTGCTTTTCTATCAGTTTAATATAAAAAGCAATTGACTTTGGTATTTCTTTATCATTCATCTCCAAAACGATATCTTCTACTTCCTCATCTTTATTTGCTATTTCAAGTAAATTTAAATATCTTAAACTATGTCTAATTTTAGTAGATTTAGTATTTCTAAAGTTATTGAAATTTTTAAATATCCTCCTGGCATCATTATAATCTTCTATAAAAAAAATTATAATGTAACTCATTCCCAATTTGATTTTTTTATCCCAAAGATTTAAATTATTTATTATAGATTTTACTTCATTGTAATTTTTAGTTTCTACTAATATGTGCATTAATAAATTTGAATCTATACCTTTTCTTTTGTTTAACATAATCTTTTCTAATATTAAATCAATCACAAATTATTCTCTCCGTAATATTTTATCATTTTAAATTTTATATAAACTCTAATATAAGAATATATAAATGTTATCATTTAATTATATCCATATTTTTATAACTATACTCATTTATTGTATTTAAAATTAATTGAATTTATTTTAAATAAATTATTTATATATGTATTTATACTATTGGACTTAATGCGTAGTATCCATTGTGAACCTGCCATCAATGACAAGTAGAATAACCAATACTTAAAAATATAGGTTTATTCTCATCTTTAGCTTTTTCAAAAGCTTCATCACACCATGAATACCAATTAACAGGATTATAAGCGTGTTGAAGAAGATAAGGGGATTTTTCATTTATTAAATTATTAGGTACTTTCTGATTTGTTACCATAATATCATCTCCAATAACTATAAATTCATTTTCTATTTGCTATTACACTAATAATATACCCTTTGATCCTTAAAATATTAAAAAGCCTATCTATATTTTGATAGGCTTCTAAGTAGTTAGTTATTAAATTCTTTAACTACAAAGTTTTCTAATATAAATTCAGCCACTAATCTTTTATAAATTACTTTAAATATGCTTTATATAAATACACATTCTTTTAATAATTAAACATTAATTTTATTCAATACATATTTTTTATTATTATGACCATACTATTAATGAAATTTTATAGGTAGGAGGTAGTACTTATGGCAAAAGCTAAACAATATGTTGATCAAAGTATGACAAATGTGCAAAATACAGTTTCATCATTAGAAAAAGCACTTACTTCAGCAGAAAAAGCAGAAAATAAGACTAAAATTCAATCAGCAATAGATTCACTTAATTCTGCATGTCAACAATTATCTAATTTTCAAGATTAATACTAAAAAATCCTATGTTTTAAATAAGCATAGGATTTTTTTCTACTCATAGTTGACTTACAATTAACATTATTATTTTCTATAAGAGTTCTTATCCATTCATAAGTAATTCACTCTTCAATTTTATCTAATGACTTTATTATATTCTCCATAAAGATTTTTATTGAATTTAAAGCATTTCCAACTATGCTTTACTATTTTGGGTATCCAAATCTTAAAATGAATAATTTTAAAGGTCAATTCGCAATCCTATGTCATCTCCATTTTAAACACTTTTTAAAAAGAAAAAACTAGCCTACTGTTACATATAATAAGCTAGTTATATATTACTTTATTCTAAAAATATTGCTCTCCAGCTCTACTAATTTTAATTCAAAAATGTCTAGTATAGTCCAATTATCTAATTGTAGATGTCATTAAACAATTCCATATTCTTTTAATAACTTTTCAATGTCTGTTCCTGCTACTTGTTTTAAAATTTTACGTCTAGTCATTGGTGGTAAATCAAGTTTTGGTTTTTCTCCATCTAATAAACATACACCTGCATTTAATAAATAACGAATATCATATCTTGAAGAAAATACCTCAGGAACTCCTTTTTCAACTCCAGTTAAAACATATACTGCTTCCATAGCTGTACGGCCTGAGTATTCTATAGTAAATACAGTATCACGGCCTGGATCATCCAATGTCTCAGCAAATTGTCCAAGGAAAGCAAAATTTACTGCATTCTTTGGTACAACATATGGACGATCCCCAGCTGCACGAGGCATAAATTGAGATGTTATAAATGGCATCATAACAGGAATTGAGCTACATGATTCTGCTAATTCTTCAATTTTATCTGTAGGAACTCCTATATGATATAACCATTCCTTTGTGATT
Source organism: Clostridium sp. ATCC 25772 (assembly GCF_001573875.1). NCBI lineage: Bacteria > Bacillati > Bacillota > Clostridia > Eubacteriales > Clostridiaceae > Clostridium > Clostridium sp. ATCC 25772. The sequence goes on along the minus strand of NZ_LFRG01000004.1, from coordinate 13,127 downwards.
TCCTTACCAGTACAATCTCTCATAGGTTTTTTAATATAATCTCCAGGAACATCAGAGAATAAACCATATACCCAAACTAGAACATCTTTTTCTGGCTGTCCATAATATTGTTCTTGACGGTTTATTGTCCAACTCATCAACCATGAAGAGTCCAGTGCTGTAACTATTCCTCCTGTTACAGTACGTCCACCATATGGTGAACGTTTTGTGATTTTTTCAATGTACTCTGGAACACGTTCATCATGACAAGTTACTGTACAAGATTCCCAATTAGATTTTTCTGTATTTGTACAGAATTTGTCTGGATTTCCAAATTCATCTGATTGTGATGATATATTTTTCCATAATTTCCAACATCCTTTTGGTTCTCTATTAAATGGTGCAGGAGTATTGTCATCACCATATCCTGAACCTTCAGTCATAGAACCATTAGTAATAAATACTAAATCATTTTCTGTTAAATCAATAGAGATATCTTTTCCAGCTTTATTTGTTGCAACCATTCTCTTTGCAACCTTTTTATCATCTGAAATCGAGAATTCAACATTGTTAACAGTAACTCCATATTGAAATTTAGCACCATTGTCTTCTAAATATTTAACCATAGGTTTTATAAATGAAGTGAATTGATCATGTCTTGAAAATTGTAAAGCTGAAAGGTTTGGCAATCCCCCAACATGATGAATGAAACGAGTCATATATAATTTCATCTCTAAAGCACTATGCCAATTTTCAAAAGCAAACATTGTTCTCCAATATGTCCAAAAATCAGTTTTTAAAAGTTCTTCGGAGAAAATATCTTCAATAGATTTATCTTCAAGTTCTTCATCTGGTATATTTACAAAAGTAGCTAATTCTTTTGCTAAATCTTGACCCAAATTGAATTTACCATTGTCATAACGTTTACCTTGATTTTTAGTAATACGACAATTGCTATGGTTTGGATCATCATAGTTTGTATAATAAAAATGATCTAAAACGGTCATATTAGGATCCTCTGTAGATGGTAATGAACTAAACAAGCTCCATAAAACTTCAAAATGGTGACCCATTTCACGTCCACCACGTGCTACATAACCCATATTTTGACGAACCTCTCCGTCCATAGATCCCCCAGGAATGTCTAATTGCTCTAAGAAGGTAATTTTGCTGCCATCCATGTGAGCATCACGAATTAAAAAACAACCAGCAGCTAAAGCCCCAATTCCAGTACCAATTAAATAAGCTTTTTTATCCTCAATTCCCTTAGGCTTTCTTGCATTTACTAGAGCATGATAACTTCCATTTGTAAGGGTAAGTCTATCATCATGTGTCTTTAATTTCATTATTATCCCCCTCTTTCTTAATTTTTTAATAGTTTTGCAAATGCTACTATTATATTTAGAGTGAATATATAAGTCTTCCTTTAAATTTGTGGATACTTATTATCTGTAAGATCTCTATAAATCTATAATATAGTTTTTTTGTATTTTTTTCATTAGATAAATAAACTGCGGTGTTCGAAATTTAAACACCGCAGTTTATTTATCTAATTATTAGGCATCTACGTCAAAGTGTCTAATAAAAAGGATTTTCCTTATTGATTCCAACTATACATTATTTAAATCAGCACTTCTTTTAAGAGATAACTCAATGTTCCCATCGAAAAGCTGTCCGATTCTTCTAATTATAGTATCAGGGTCATCTTTCATCCCCACAGCAATCCATTGTATTACCATTTCAGTAAGGGCACACTGATAAAATGAAGCAATCAATTTTATATCCTCCAAAGAAGCTGAGATACCATCGCTTACTCTTTCAATATACCGAATCATCACATTTCCTGATACATTGTATATATAGTTCACTAGTTCTTCTCGCTGCATAGAATTATATACATGATAAATGGCTATTTTGTTTTCTAAAGCAAATTTGGTAGCTACAATAAAACTCTCCTCCCAGGAAAGTGTATCATTATATTCATCAATTATTGTCTGAAGTTCTGTTTGGAATATCTCTGACAAAAGTGCATATATGTCTGTGTAGTAATAATAAAAAGTATTTCTATTTATTTCACATGCTGTAGCAATATCCTTAACTGTAATCTTGTTAAGTGGATGTTCATTCAGCATCTTTATAAATACCTCACGAATCATTTTTCTAGTATATTGCTTAGCCAAATTTCCACCCCCCAATGCTTTATCTATATTGAAAATTATAACATAGGGTAGGTTATTTTTAAATAATCCATCATCATATGATTTATAACCTTATCATCTATATTCTAAACAATTTTGAACGCGAAAAAACTAAGGTACTATGCTGTTTTATATGTAAGTTTAAATTATATTCTAATTGAAAATGTAAATACACATTCTTTTAATAGTTAAACACTAATTTTATTGAATACATATTTTTTATTATTATGACCATACTATTAGTGAAATTTATATGTAGGAGGTATTACTCATGGCAAAAGCTAAACAATATGTTGATCAAAGTATGACAAATGTGCAAAATACAGTTTCATCATTAGAAAAAGCACTTACTTCAGCAGAAAAAGCAGAAAATAAGACTAAAATTCAATCAGCAATAGATTCACTTAATTCTGCATGTCAACAATTATCTAATTTTCAAGATTAATACTAAAAAAGGGGCTGTCGCAAAATAATTAAAATAATTAGGAGCGACGCTCCTTTTTTGCTATTCAATAAAAATATGTTTTTGTTAAATTTTTATATACCTTCATTTTACCATTATGATTTATTTAGGTACATTTTTGTTTATATTAGTAATAACTGCAATTTTAACATTCATACATTATTATTTCTGACATTATAACCTAAGAAAATAATCATCTTTTGGTATTAAACCCTCTAAATTTAATAGTAAAACCACTTCATATACATTATTAAATTTTTTCTTGTAATTAATCATATATTAAGTAAATTACATATACAAAACAAGCTATTGCTCCTCTAACCTTAAGTTAGTTTTGCAACAGCCCATTTTTCTACAATAATTATATTATCTTTTTTACAAAAAATTTATTAATCCTGTACTTTTTTAACTCTAATATTATTGATCAAATCTATCTACTTTAAATAAGTTTATATCTTTATCTACTTCTCCATAATATAATTTACTTAACATCATTCCACCTAACATAGCAAATAATATACCATTTGCTCCATAACCTAAGCAATACCATAACTTAGAATTAGTCGGATCTTTTCCTATAAAACCTAAATTATCTTGAGTGGATGCAAATGCTCCACAATATTTATATTCTATTTCTATATTTAAATTTGGAAATAAACTTTTTAACCTTTGTTCTAACGTTTCATAACTTTTATTACATAGTTCTTTATTATATATATCTGGTATAAAGTTTATATCCTCACCACCAATTATTAATCTGTTGTCTTTAGTTGCTCTAAAGTAAGTATAAGGATCTTTATTATCTCTAATAATAACATTTTTATAAATATTCTCAATATTATCTATTGGTTTAGTTGCAAGATTAAATGTAGTAGTTTTGGTTCCAAAGGCTCTTTTAGTAAAAATTCCTGTATTGTAGCCTGTAGCTGCAATAATAATTTTACCTTTAACTTTATAACCATATACAGTTTCTACAGTAACATCATTTTCTGAATATTGAACATCTAAAACTTCTGTATTTTCGTATACTCTTAATCCTTGTTCACAACTTACCTCAATTAGATGTTGAGTAAATTTATAGGGGTCCAATACAGCTCCTCCATTTTTACCTATTACACCTCCTTTTACATCAAATAGAAATGGATTATTATCTTCATCAATAAATTCTACAGGTAATCCTGCTTCTTTTCTTATATAATACTCTTCTTTCATTTCCTTATTTTCTAGTTTCTTATCTGTATATAAAAAACTGTCTACTCTTTTAAAATTACATTTATTACCATGTTCATTTATAAACTCTTCAATTTCATCTAATGCTTCTATTCCAAGATTATATGATCTTATTATATTTTCTATACTTGTATATGACTTTAGCTCCATAGCATTATCATCAAGTTCATATTGAAGCAATGATGTTGTTATACTAGTACTACCATGACCTATTCTTGATTTTTCTAAAATAACGCAATTAATATTATTTTTACTAAAGTAGTGTCCTAAAATTGCTCCAGTAACTCCGCATCCTACTATTATTACTTCTGTATCTATATCTTCTGTTAAATATTCATATTGTTTTATAGTTTTATTAATTCTTGTAAATATACAATCACCTTGTACATATTGTGTATTCATATTAAAACACCTATCCTTATGTATAATTTCAATATTAAAAATATATTTCTTATGCTTTTGTAATTAATCCTCTAGAATTTCTTAAGTATTTCTACTTTTTTCAGGGACACCCAATAATTCATATAAATCATTAAAAAATTTAATACTTTTTTCAGAATCAATATTCTCTTTTACTGGAACCTCTAAGTAAGGTATATTAATTTTATTCTCTTTTAACATATCATCTAACACTGCCGTCATTACTCCGTAAGTCCCTTCTACTTGATCACCATTTAAATCTGGCATCATAGACTCTGTATTATATTTGTTTACTTTATGCTTACCCCAATATATACTACAAGTTGGACTTCCTTGTATTCCGATATAGCATAGAGGAGTATTATTATTGTTTCTAAGTTCACATACCATATCCACATAAGATTGAAGTTCTTTTCTACAATGTTTTTTAAAAAATATATTGTCATATTGTTCTCTTCCTTGTGGATTTCTCAAGTAACCCATTGCCGTAAACTCTGGGCAAGGTAATTGAATAATACTAATGTGTTTATCTAAAAAATAATCTATTATTTTTTGAGAAAAAATAAAGTTTTTTCCTAATAAATGAACCCTAGTAGCTGGGTTCAATAAACAGTGTGAAACTATTATGAAATAACGCTTTCTTTTAGACATATTATAATCCCTTCTTAATTATTTATATTTTAAGATTTATTTTTTCCTAAAGTATATGGTTATATTCTTAAAACACTAAAATATAGGTTTACCTTTTTATTGTAAACTTGTATAAATCTATAATGAATTAGGCTCACTATTTTGTGTATTGAAATTTTAAAATAAATAGTTTTAAACAATAAAAAACTAGCCTAATGTTAAATACAATAAGCTAGTTATATAGAGAAACAAGTTCCAATTTAAATTTATTCAATAACTTTAAAATATTTTTATAAAAGATACAATTTTGAATTCTATGTAATTAGAAGCTTGTCTCACTATTTTAGGTGTCCAAGTTTTGAAATGAATAATTTTAAAAGTCAGCTTGAAACCCTATATATTACTTTATTAAAAAATATTGGTTGTTTTAAGAAGTTTAAGTTTTAAATAAAGTTTTAGAATTCTTATGAATAGCACAGTATACTACTCCCTACATATTTAGAAATTCTCTTGCTCATATGATAGGTTAATTATGTCTTCTTCTGTAATCTCTCGCAATACTTTGCAAGGATTACCTACTGCAATCACACCTTCTGGAATATCTTTATTTACCACACTTCCTGCCCCAATAATGCTACCTTTTCCAATAGTAACTCCACCACATACAGTTGCATTAGCACCAATCCACACATCGTCTTGTATTGTAATAGGTTTTGAAGTTCCGATTCCTTCTGCTCTTTGTCTTGAAAGTATAGCATGACCAGAACAGGCTAAACAAACTCCAGGAGCTATAAATGCATTAGCACCAATATGAACTGGAGATGTATCTAATATCACACAATTATAATTAATTACAGCAAGTCCGTGGGTATGTATATTGAACCCATAATCACAACGAAATGATGGCTCGATAAACGTTAATGGATGACAGGTCCCTAGTAATTCTTTTAAAATACTACTTCTCTTTTCACCTTCAGATGGTCCCGTTTGATTATATCTCCAACATAATTCTTTTGCCTTTTGTTGTAATTGTGATGGCATATCTTTATGATTTGAAAAATATCCTTTATTTTGTCTCATAATTTCTGTAAAATCCATTAATCTTATTCCTTTCAAAGTTATATTTGTTTAAAAATTGTATTAATAATCATTATGTATACTACTTTTCAATAATATAAATTTATCAATAGCCTTCTCAAAATAAAATTCTTCACTTTCTATAATTCGTTTTGCTCTAGGTATATATAAAAAAGAAAATAATTATTCTTTATACTTCATTAGTTCCATAATATTTCCCACTAAAATATTATGTATACAATTTCATTCTAAAGTTCTACTTATAAAAACATATTATATATATTACTCTTATTTTACACACATTAACTAAAAAAATCCAGTTAGGATTGTTTTATGAACCCACAAATAACTTCTATTTTCATTTTTATATTTACTTACTACTTCTATATCTGTTCCATCAAGCACTGTCATTTTTTCTACCATAATTTCTTGTATTATAGCCAAAACAACTGGAGCTAATTTAAAAATATGTCAAGTACGGGTTTATTAAACAAAGAAAAACTAGCCTACTGATACATACAATAAGCTAGTTATATAGGAAAACAATATCCAATCTAAATGAATTGTAGATGATTAGGATCATGTCTCACTATTTTAGGTATCCAAATTTTAGAATAGATAATTCTAAAAGTCAACTTGAAACTCTATATATTACTTTATTCTAAAAATATTGTTTTAACTCTTCTATTGAATTCAACTCAAATATATCCGTTGCAATTACTTCTAAAGTTTCTTCTGGAAGTGATTTTATTTTTTTCTTATATTCATCAGGTACTTTTTTAAATTTCTTAATTAACATTTTAATTAAAAGTTCAGATTTTCCTTCTTCTCTACCTTCTTTTATTCCCTTTTCCATGCCTTCTTTTATTCCCTTTTCCATGCCTTCTTTTATTAAACTTTTACCTAATTCAGTCATTCGCAATTCCTCCTTTACTTTCTCCAAATCTTTTCCACTTAAAAATTTATTTGCAAAAGCATATAGTATTGATTCCACATCGTACTTATAATCATTGTTTATATCTTTTACTATGTGTATAGCGTTAATTATTTTATCTGCTATTCTTATATTTCCTCCCATAATAGGAGTGAATGTTAAAGATATTACATCTTGTTTTTTAATATCCTTACCTAATTTTATTTTTTCTACAATATCATTATATATCTTATCTCCATCTCTACTCGCCATAGATATGGATTTAACTTTATATTCATTTATTCCAGTTTCTAAAGTACTCTCTGGATTTTTTATATTACCTGAATAAACAACATATGTAACTGCATCTTTTCCAGTCTGATGACTTAATAATGCTTCATAGGCTCTGAATCTTCTTAAATCCAATTTACCTTTATTCGTTGTTTGAAATTCAAAATGTATAAAAGTGTCATCTTCCATTAGAAAGGTGTAGTCCATAAACATATTTTTAGTTCTGATGCTTTCAAAATTATCAATCTCCTTCTGAATTTTAATCAAGAAAAAACAGGGTAATTTAAATTCCCTGTTAATTTGAAATATCTATCTTTTATTACTTTAGATTTTGTTATTATCGTATGATATATCAACTATTTTATATGAGAATTCATTAAATCTAACTATATCATTTAATTGTTTATTAATTAATTTCTTTCCTAAATCATTCATAAACTCTTTTTGATACCATTCTTCTAATTTCAATTCAAATTTCTCATTTGTTTCTATATCTTGCAATATAACTATTGCTCCCCAAGTAATAGTATCAGAACTTTTAATGTCTTTATTATCTTTAAATCCAATAAAAACATTTTTATTATGATAATTAATATACTTTTCATTAATATTGTGTTTAATTATTAAATTCTTAGTATTTAATACATTATTTTTGTCATAATGAACTATTTTTCTTTCTTTTAAATTTATTGTTATAACACCCTTATCAAATAAAAGATGATGGTTAGGACATAAAACTATCATATTATATAAAATATCAGGATCTTCATGATAACCTAAAGGTTGTATGTGATGTACTTCAGAATAGTATTTCCCATAACCTATATCTATCCTATCCCCACAAACTTGTCATCTGTTTTTATATATGATTTTTAACTTATAAACCAATTTCTGTGATCTAACTATTTTTTTTATTTTAATAGTTTTTCTATTAGGGGTAGTATTTTCACTTATTTTTTCTATCTTACTAAAATTATGGAACATATTTTCTTGTTTGTCTACCGAATTATGTTTTTAAATGTATCAAATTTTTTTATATCAGATATGATTGTACACCTGCTATCTCCAGTACATTTACTCTTTTTCTTCTTTGATTGTTTTATATATTTAGCTTGATTTTGGTAATAAACTCCATAATGCTTTGCAATTCTTTCATAACCTTTGTAATCGTGTTTATTTAAAATTAATATTCTATATACAGTTGTAGTTATATATTTTTGTACATTCATATTTTTAAAATACATCTGTTTAATAACTTTTTCAAATTCAATTGAATTGCTACAATTTAACAATTTATTTTTCAGCTCATTTTGCACTATACTATTATTTTTTTCATCATTATTTTTCATATGCCCCCCCTAATACATTCATAAAAAAATACCCCAAGAGCTTTATCTCTCAAGGCTATTATTGTATCTTTATATCTTTCTAAATTTCACATTATATCATGATTTTTACAGTATTTTCAATGGACAGCTACGGTGTTCTTTATGACTGTTGTCTTACCTATAACTAACCAAATTCAATACACAATAATTAAAATTTACTTATTATATTCTAATAAAAATCTATGCTCGATTGAAAGATACCCTCTTTCATTTTTACAAATACCTGCCCAGTCTAAAATAGCACAAACTACAAAACCTGGTCCAAATGCCGATTTACCTTCTTCTACTGCATGAACTTTATTTGCAATATATCCTTCTACGGAATTCAATGGAAGTTTATCACTACCCAATTTAGCACCTGATTGAGCCTTACCTTTTTCTGCTTTACCGCCATTTTTCATTACTATCTCAACAGCAGCATCAAATACTTCCCAAGTTAAATGATTAGCAACTGGAATTTTAGGAGAAATTAATCCATTTCCATTGTTATCATACCATATCTCACATGGTTTACCACTAAAAAGTGGTACTGATGTTTTACCACCACATCCATTTAGTTTTTCCTTTATTTTTCTTATAATTAAACTATCATTAGATTCTATGGATAAAGATTTAATATTAGACATTTCTGACACCTCATCTTTATCTTCTTTGTAAGTTTCAATTCCTAAATTAGTAAGAATATCTCCTAGTTTCTTTTTTACTGCTGGATAAGATATGCCTATATCTCCTTGTATGGCTTTTAAATTCCCCTGATATTTTAGAAAAAGAAATATGAAATCTATATCTTCATTAGACAAATAATCAAATTTACTAAGTTCAAACTTGCCTGTTAGCTCTAGTTCACATTTATCACATTCTAGACGTGTTGTTATTAATTTATTATTGCATCTTGGACAATATCTTATTAATTTATTTTCCATAATTATCCCTCCTATATATTATATAGTATTACTAGTATTTTAAAATATCAATATAGTTATTAATATTTTTAATATCTAGTTTAATATTTTCAATATATATCTTCTTTTAATCAAAAAAGACCAGTAATTAACTCACTAGCCTTGCTAAATCAAACATCTCTGTTATTTTATCAATACCTTTCTTTATTCATTCTCTTTACAACTTCATCATATATTAAAGCTATTTTACAGGTTTTATCTGAAATGTTGCTTGTTGTAACCCTTTCATAGTTTGATGAAGAAAAACTAAGTGATTCTATAACTTCATCTTCTAATGTTAATTCCATTTTATAGAACTCATATTTCCCAAAGAAAGTTTTATTCTGTGATTGGCTATCAAGATAGCTTCATTCTTGATTTATTGCTATCATTCAAAGTAAAATGAGTAAAAATAATATACTTAAATACAAATCTAAGTGCTGAAAAGTAGAAATCCGTAGCCAAATAACCTAACAATAAAAAAACATTTTATTGCAATTGCTAGGTTATTTTATATTTCACTTTCTAAATATAACATTTTTTCTTCACGTAATTCATGCAAAGTTTTATTATTACCTTTAATCATAGCCCAGTCATAAATTCTAATACTAGACCACCCTGTTACCTTTTGTCCCCATTTATTAAAAGTAAGTTTTTCACCATTAAAATTAACATACTTACTTTTAATAACCGTTGCGTCTGAATTATCTCTGTTCTTAATTACTACAATGTTTCCACTTTTAATAATTCCCCACTGAAATAACTTATCCATACCAGGAGGTATAGTTCTAGTTATAGATGTATAATTTATATTCTTATATTTAGATACCTTTTTACTATCCACCTCAACATAAAAATTTTCCATTTTCTTTATTTACAACTTGTTTTCCAACCACAAGAAAAATTTCATCTTCAAATATAATATATATGTTTTTTCTTTAAAACTCCTCTATATGTTCTTCTCTTAAGTTTAAAGATTTAAAGTTTGTATTTTCTATTTCAATATCTTCAATTTCTATAGAATATTTTATTTTTACTGGAATTAACATATGATTTATCTACCTAATTATTTTTGTATTTATGATAACAATCTTTAGACATACTTTCATAACATCATATTATAAACTTTAAAATAATACTGAGTAAACTTTATTAAATTCCAAAAAGCTCATCTATATTATATATTCTAATTTTTATTGTGATGTCTTTTCCATTAATTTCTTTTGCTCTTGCCGTACCATATATATCAAAATCCCAATATTTTTTATTAATCTTATTTTTATACCTTGATTTATATATATTTCAGCTCTTTTAAAATCTATACATTTAAATTAAATGCAATATCTTTTGAAACAATAGCTATTTTACTTTTATTTAATGATTTTTTTTCATATATGAATATAAAGTATAATAATTCTATTATCAACTTCATCCATTTAAGTTTCTGTAAATGGGAAATTTCATATACATTAAATTCTCACAAACAAATCCCGTTACTTCTATTAACATGTTATCTACTAAAAATATTTTTTTGTAACCTTACTGTTTCATCCTTCATTTTACTAACAGCATTCTTTGGATAACAATATCTATACCAACTTTTCTTAAACACCCTCTTTAATACCATTAACATTCAGTGTACAATTTAGTTCTAGTAACTGTACTATGTCCTTCTCCATCTACTTTCATTGGAATGCAGTAATGTTCAAAATTCACACATATTTGTGTATGAATATTATTATCTTTCAATCTCTTTCTATTTCCTTAGTGTCATGTGTATTTCTCTCTAAATTTATTTCTAGGAAAGTAATTGCATTAAACTTTACTGGATTTAATGAAGAAAACATAACAACATTAGATTCATCATAGATTGGATATCTATATTCGTTTCCTAAAAATCTCTACGAATTGTCATGACTCATTTCATTGTTACCAATTCTAATCTCATATGTTGGAAACTTTATTCTTATTTCTTTATTAAATAAGTAAAAATCGGAGAATTTTAATTGCATTTTATCATATTTCATTTTGACATTTAAGTTTTCAAAAAATTTCTTGTCTGTTGAAATTCATTTTTAAATTCTTAAAAGTTATCAACATACATTTTTTGATCAGATTCTTTACTGCTCAACATATGAAACGTCCCTTTCTTTCAACAACAATTTATACAACACCTCCCTAAATTTGAATTTATACCCAAGCAAAACTTATATATCAAACTGACTATTCTTTTAAAAATTTAATCTAATTTTAAATATTTAATTTTAGATTTTTGTTCAACAATGCTTTTAAAATTATTCTTTTTATCAATTTGCTTAATTTTATTATTTACCATATTATAATTTTCATTTTCAGTTACAATTATTAATATACGATATGGTATACGATTGGTATTTTCCGAGTAATTGCTAGTTTGTTTATCAATGTTTGCCAATACTTTATTAATCCATTCAGTATTAATATTTCCTTTTATATACTTAATCTCGAATATATAATCTTTCTTTAAAAGATATTTGCTAGTAGCAATGATATCGTATTCAAAAGCTCCAATTTTAACATTTTGTACTATTTCATGTGTATTTCCAAATTTTTTATTAATCCTTATGAATAATTTATTTTCTATCTCCATATATTCGTGTACCGTGCTACTTTTGATATTTCCAAGAATCTTTTTATCGTTGCTTATTTCTTTTTCAATTTTAATTCTCTTTTCTTCTGAAGAAATGCCAATTTCCTTCTTTAACTTTTCATTTTCTAAAACAGATTTTAAATCTACTTGCCCTTGAGCTTTTTTCCATCCGTAAATTCCAAATGCTATTAGTGTTAGTCCTATTATTATTGCAAATCCTGCTATCATATAACACTTATTACTATTAATAAGATCTAAAAATAATTTTTGTTTAATATTAATAATTTCTTGTGATGTTTGCGTTAACTTATCAAATTCCTCTTTTCTAATAAGTAAATCAACATTCTTATTAAATAGTAAATAAAAAACAACAAACGGCGATAATATTAATATAATACCTACTGAAATCACAAACTTGTAGAGACTCTCAAATTCTAAATATTGCATTGTCTTTTCACCTCGTAGCTATTGTAATATTATTTTCTGTGTACAAGCATTCTGCCTTTAATAAATTATTTATATCTTTTACAAAACACTTTAATTAATTAAGTTTGTCTCAATAATAAACATTACATTATAGACATAATAAACTATTTACTATTAGTTCCTTGAATAAATTATAATTATATTATACTTCATAATTTCCAGCTTAACCGGTAATTTTTCATTTTCGTACAGATCTCTTGTTTAATAGCATCGCCTAAATTCAGTATATCAATTTGACACATGCGATTAATTATAACTTGCTATCCGTAAATTGGTCAAAATCACTAAGTTTCAATTGTTCAGACAACCTATCTTCTTGCAATTGATTTGCTATATATTCTTTTATTTTTTAGTAGTTTTACCTACAATATTAATATAATATTCTCTATACCCAAATTCCCTGTTTATTAATGTCAATATTTTTTTGTATGATTGTGCCAATATTCTTATGTACAGTTTTGCTAATTAGTTTTATTAGATAT